>NZ_JAPCJD010000137.1:0-4884 GCF_027707845.1 Aeromonas sp. QDB14
ATTGAACTGTCAGGAGCTGGCTGCACAACAGCCATTACGCCCAATCAACTGGTGCAGTCGTCTTCTGAAAATGACATCCATGCCCAGCCCGTGCGCGAGCTGGATCACCGCCCGCACGATAGTTTGGTCACGGGCATCATCCGGGAGCCTGGCGACAAAGGATTGGTCGATTTTCAATGTGGTGATGGGGCAGCATTTCAGATGTTGCAGGCAGGAATAGCCGGTGCCGAAGTCGTCGGCGGCGAAGCGCACGCCGATGGCGCGCAAGGCGTCGAAACTGGCGAACAGGGCTGGATTGCCGAATGCGACCGATTCGGTCAGTTCGATCTCCAGAAGCTCGGCGGGCAGGGCCATATCGGCCAGCACCCGCTTTACCTCGTCGTCGAACGTTGGCCCAACCTGGCTGGCGGACACATTGATGGCAAGACGGAACGGTTGCCATGCCGGTCCTTGCCACTTGTGCATCTGGCGACAGGCCTCGCCCAGCACCCACGCGCCTATTTCCGGCATCAGGCCGAACGACTCGGCCAGCGGCAGGAACTGGCCGGGCGGCAACAGGCCAAGCCTCGGATGCCGCCAGCGCATCAACGCTTCCGCGCCAGCGATCCGGTGATCGCGCAGATCGACCAGCGGCTGGTAATGCAGGTCAAGCTGTCCGCGCGCCGCCGCCTGCGCCAACTCGGCCGCCGTCCATCCGGCGGGCTGCGAACTCGTCATGATCCGCCCCGGAAGGCGCGCAGCAGCCGCGTTACGGCCAGAACGAACAAGCCGGTCAGCGCGAGCGCGGCAACACCCCAATGCTCGCCAAGGAAGGCACCGGCGGTCGTCCCGGCCAGCACGGCGGCGAGAATCGGCAGATGGCAGGGGCAGGTCAACACGGCCAGCGCACCCCACAGGTAGCCGGAAACGGGTTGGCGCGTCTCGGGCGGCAGTTTGTCAGGGGCGTTCACGGCAATGCCTCCTCGTGCGCCCGCTCGGCTGGCATGGAGGCCAGTTGCGCGTCCAGATGGGCCAACGCCGCGCGCCGCCGCTCGACCAACTGGCGCAGCACGGCAAGCTGCGCTGCGGCTTGTGCGCCGTCCGCTGCGTCGAGCGCACGGCACAGCCGCGCCAGGGCATCCAGGCCGATACCCGCCTCGAAGGCCGCGCGCACGAAGCACAGCCGTTGCAAGGCCGCATCGTCGAACACGCCGTAGCCGCCCGTGGTGCAGGCCACCGGCCGTAACAAGCCGCGCACCAGGTAGTCGCGCACGATATGTACGCTCACCCCAGCGTTATGGGCCAGTTGCGATACCGTGTAGGCGCTCATCGCACACCTCCTTGTCCTCACCCGGCGCAGCAGGAAAGCTGCTTCACATCCTTGTTGAAGGTCTGCGCCGCGAGCTTCAACCCTTCGACCATCGTCAGGTAGGGGAACAACTGGTCGGCCAGTTCCTGCACCGTCATCCGGTTGCGAATCGCCAGTGCGGCCGTCTGGATCAGTTCGCCCGCTTCCGGGGCCACTGCCTGCACGCCGATCAGTCGTCCGCTGCCTTCTTCAACCACCAGTTTGATGAAGCCGCGCGTGTCGAAGTTGGCGAGCGCGCGCGGCACGTTGTCCAGCGTTAGCGTGCGACTATCAGTTTTGATGCCGTCATGGTGCGCTTCCGCCTCGCTGTAGCCTACGGTCGCCACTTGCGGGTCGGTGAACACCACGGCCGGCATCGCGGTCAGGTTCAGGGCCGCGTCACCGCCGGTCATGTTGATCGCGGCGCGAGTGCCGGCCGCTGCCGCCACATAGACGAACTGCGGCTGGTCGGTGCAGTCGCCTGCGGCGTAGATGTGTTCCACGCTTGTACGCATGCCGGGGTCGATGACGATAGCGCCTTGCGGGGTGAGCGTGACGCCCGTCGCATCCAGTGCCAGCTTGCGTGTGTTGGGCGCGCGGCCGGTGGCGACCAGCAGCTTGTCGGCGCGCAGTTCGCCGTGCGCCGTGGTGAGCACGAATTCGCCGTCCCCTTCACCATTGATATACGCGACCTGGCTGGCCTGGGTGTGTTCCCTCACCTCGATGCCCTCCATGCGGAATGCGGCCGTGACGGCTTCGCCTATAGCTGGGTCTTCGCGGAAGAACAGCGTGCTGCGAGCCAGGATCGTCACCTTCGCTCCGAGTCGGGCGAACGCCTGCGCCAGCTCCAGCGCCACCACTGATGAGCCAATCACGGCCAGGCGCTTAGGAATCGTCTCGCTGACCAGCGCTTCAGTGGAAGTCCAGTACGGAGTGTCTTTCAGGCCGGGAATCGGCGGCACGGCCGGGCTCGCGCCGGTGGCGATCAGGCAGCGGTCGAATGCCACCACGCGCTCGCCGCCGTCGTTGAGTTGCACGATCAGGTTGCGATTGTCCTTAAAGCGGGCGGAGCCGTGCAGCACAGTGATCGCCGGATTGCCCTCCAAGATGCCTTCGTACTTGGCGTGGCGCAGTTCATCGACGCGGGCCTGCTGCTGGGCCAGCAGCGCCGTGCGCTGGATGGTCGGCGTGGTAGCGGCGATGCCGCCATCGAACGGGCTTTCCCGGCGCAGATGGGCGATATGGGCGGCGCGGATCATGATCTTGGACGGCACACAACCGACATTGACGCAGGTGCCGCCGATGGTGCCGCGCTCGATCAGCGTGACACGTGCGCCTTGCTCGACGGCCTTCAGCGCCGCTGCCATCGCGGCCCCGCCGCTGCCGATGACGGCGATATGCAATGCGCCGCTGCTACCCGTCTTGTCGTTTCTGCCCAGCAGATCGCGCATCTTGTCGAGCAATCCGCCCGGCGTCGAAACTGAGGGGGCATCGGCCAGCGTGGCCCGATAACCGAGTCCAGCTACAGCGGCCGTCAGCGCGTCGGGTGACGTGCCGACCTCAATGGCGAGCTTGGCGCTGCCCTTGGCGTAGGAGACATCCGCTGATTGCACGCCGGGCACTTTCTCCAGGGCGTCCTTGACATGCACTGCGCACGAGTCGCAAGTCATGCCGGTGATTTTGAGAGTGCTCATACCATCGTTCCTTATTCGTGTGGGCCGCCGTGTCGCACGGTCAGCCGTCTTTCACAAGCGCTTGGCGGGGAGTTCGCAGCCGTCCAGTCCGCAACGGCGATGCGCCGGCGACACGAAGTCCCAGATCGACACCCCAATCATCAAGGCCAGGCCGACGTACATCAGGTTCGCCGTCCACCAGTTGCCGAGCAGCCAGACCGTGGCCGCAAACACGATGGCCGGGCCGATCATGCCGAGCAGACTGCGCAGCCATTGCCGATGACTGAACCAACCCAGCGCGTTCGCCAGGAAGGCCAGCGCGGCAAACAGCGGCAGCAGGCGGCTGATGAACAGTCCCTCGTACTGGCTCAAGAAGCCCAGCCCGATGGCCGCGCCGAAGCTGGCGAGGGCTGGAAAGCAGGCGGCGCAGCCCATCGCGGAAACGACGCTGCCGAGCGCGCCGGTTTTATCGGCAATGCGTGTCATCAGTCCCATGAAGCGGCTCTCGCTGTTGTCGTTGGCTTGCTGGCTCACTGCTTGACGCTGGACGGATAGCCGGCGTCTGCGGTGGCCTTGGTCAGCTTCTGTACGCTGGCCTTGGTGTCGTCAAAAGTGACGACGGCCTCGCGCTTCTCGAAGCCCACATCGACCTTGCTCACGCCTTCGACCTTGGAGAGCGCTTTCTTGACTGTGATCGGGCAGGCGGCGCAAGTCATGCCGGGAACCGCTAGCGTGACGGTCTGGGTAGCGGCCCACACCGGGGCAACAGCGGCGGCGAGGGCAAGGGAGGCAAACAGTTTCTTCATGATGAACTCCTGGTTAATAGAAAAATGGAACGACATAGGGAAATCCAAGCGCGACCAGGACCAGCACGGCCACGATCCAGAAAATCAGCTTGTAGGTGGCGCGCACCTGCGGAATCGCGCAGACCTCACCTGGCTTGCATGCCTGCACGGGCCGGTAAATCCGCTTCCAGGCGAAGAACAGCGCCACTAGCGCCGCGCCGATGAACAACGGTCGATAGGGTTCCAGCACCGTCAGGTTGCCGATCCAAGCACCGGAGAAGCCCAGGGCGACCAGTACTAGCGGCCCCAGGCAGCAGGTCGATGCAAGAATGGCGGCCAGCCCGCCGGCGAAGAGCGCACCGCGCCCGTTTTGTGGTTCAGACATACGTTGGCCCTTTTGAATTTGGATTGGATAGCGTAACCTTACTTCCGTACTCATGTACGGAGTCAAGCGATATGGAAAATAATTTGGAAAACCTGACCATTGGCGTTTTTGCCAAGGCGGCCGGGGTCAACGTGGAGACAATCCGCTTCTATCAGCGCAAGGGCCTGTTGCGGGAACCGGACAAGCCTTACGGCAGCATCCGCCGCTATGGGGAGGCGGACGTGGTTCGGGTGAAATTCGTGAAATCGGCACAGCGGCTGGGGTTCAGTCTGGACGAGATTGCCGAGCTGTTGCGGCTCGACGATGGCACCCACTGCGAGGAGGCCAGCAGCCTGGCCGAACACAAGCTCAAGGACGTGCGCGAGAAGATGGCCGACTTGGCGCGCATGGAAACCGTGCTGTCTGAACTCGTGTGCGCCTGCCATGCACGAAAGGGGAATGTTTCCTGCCCGTTGATCGCGTCACTACAGGGCGAAGCAGGCCTGGCAAGGTCAGCTATGCCTTAGCGTGCTTTATTCCGTTTTCTGAGGTGCCCCCTAATAGTGTTCTTCCATTTCGGTAAAAATCCCTACCATGGATTCCCACTCGTCCGGGGGGTAATGACTCCAACTTATTGATAGTGTTTTATGTTCAGATAAGGGGTCTGACGCTCAGTGGAACGAAAACTCACGTTAAGGGATTTTGGTCATGAGATTATCAAAAAGGATCTTCACC
>NZ_JAPCJD010000138.1:0-4816 GCF_027707845.1 Aeromonas sp. QDB14
TTGCGATTAAATCAGATCACAAACGAAGCCTTTTTTCTATCTATTTCAATTGGTTGTAGCTAAAGATCCTGTACATGAGCGCTGTTAAAAAGGCAGCAGCAACCGACTCTGCTTGAGACCTATCAGATCCTCAAGGAGTACCTCGGTTATCGTCCCACTGCGCGGCAAACCTGGGTTGCCCGGCTGGGTGAGCAACTGCGTTTCGATACCCAAAAACAGGGGGGCTGGTTTGAGCTGCTCGCCCAAGCGGGCGATCTGGGGGAGGAGGAGCTGCGCGTGCTGAACCGGCACGGCGACTTTCTGCGTGCGGGGGTGGAGAACACCGCGCTCAACAAGAGCTTCAAGTTGATCCTGCTATTGGCCTTGCTCGAACTCGACGGTCTGCGTGAGCCACCCACCTTGGCAGCGCTGGCCAGCCACTCCCGTTACCTGTTCGAGCGGCATCCCGAGCTGGCCCGTCTCGATCTGCCGGCCAAGCAGCAAGCCCTGAGCGCCGACAGCCCGGCTTGGCTCAGTTACTGGAAGAGCAATCCGATCAAGTTCAGCAGTGGCGGCAATCCAGGCGCCAAGGGGGAGTACTGGTTCGAGGTAAGGGAGGATCGCTTCTGCCCACGCTTCGCGGTGAGTGAGGAGGATATCGATCCTCTGCATCGCATGGTGCAAGAGCTGCTGGACTTGCGTCTGGCCCAATATCAGCAGCGCAAAATCGCATCGGCAGCCGCCATTTCCCCTGAGCCCTTCACAACTATCCACGATGAGGAACAGGCGCTGGCGCCTGATGCCAAAGCGCGTCAGGTGACCCTGATTTAAGGCTGGCTATCCGATAGCACGATCAGTGTAAAAACCAGCAGTGTGAAAACAATCAAGGCGCCAGTGGCGCCTTGATTGATTGATGAGATGGTCGGTCACCGCTGGCCGTTACCTAAACAGCCATTCCATATCGTCCTCTTCCTCATCCCACCTCATTTGCTGCTGATCCCAGCGGGCCGCCAGATAGGGTTTGAGGGTCTGCAGGGTGGTGATCTCGGCCAGCTGGGCAGTCAGGTGGTCGATATCACGCAGCAAATAGTCCCGATGTTCGGCAAAGGCCTGCTCGGTCTTTTTCTTGGATGATTGCTTGAATTTGTGCAGCACCGCGCCCATTAGCCCGTCTTGCCCGCCGTAGTAGCTGACTTCGAGCTCGCGTAGCTGGCGTTTCAGCATCGGGTTGAGGTAAGCGAGGTTCTCGTCACTGAGCAGGTTATCGAACTCGGGCAGGTGGGTGTGGGCCAGCTGCAACAGGGTGAACATCTCTTTGTTTTCCCAGGCCTGGCTGAGTTGGCCCATGATGCGGGTCTTTTCCGCCTGCATGACGGGGTCGGGTTCCCGATCCGGGTGCAGCGCCAGGGCGAGCTTGCGATAGAGCTGCTTGAGGCTGGATTTGCTGAACAACTGTTCGATGCGCGCCTCTTCCTCTTGCTCACGACGGGTGCGCGCGTGGGCAAAAGCATCTTGCTGCTCAGTGCCGAAGAGAGGCTCATCGGCAAACAACTCATCATCGTCGAAGCGGGCATCCTCTTCTTTATCGACGGTGTTGCACTCTTCGGCCATATGCTGGCGCGCCGCATTCATCATGTACTCGTTCAACCGATCGGGGTTTTTGAGCATCTCGCGCAAGGTATCGATGTCATCGGGGCAGTGGCCACAAGTCTCCATCAGCATCTGGGTAAGAACGTCACACTGATAGTCGAGCTGTTCGTCATCCATGTGCAGGGCGGTATTGGTTTGGATTTGGTGAAAGAGGGGTGCCAAATCCATCTCGCCACGAAACGGATTGGACTCGATATAGCTGATGAGATCGTGGATCCAGTGGTGCAAGGTCTCCCGCTGCCACAGGGTAAAGCTCTTGCGAGCCGTAAAATCGACCAGGCGCTTGGCGAGGGCAAAGATGAGCTCGCACTGTTGACGCTCAAGGGGTTCTATTTCGCTGGTGAAACGCTGATAGATATCGCGGCAGTTGAGGGCTTGCTTGTCGATCTTTGCCTGTAGCTTTTCGAGCGCTTGCCAGTTGCGGTGGAAGAGATCGAGGGCGGGGTTGCCCGTCGCGGGGGAGGGCTGGCGAGCGGGCTGCTTGCGACCCGGATGACGAAGAGACATAGGTCGCCTCCATGGGCGTTAATTGATTCGCTAAAACAAAAAACCGGCGCGTGGCCGGTTTATCGCCGCGTATAAATTGCGCGAAGTCTGCCTTGCTGATGAGTTGCCGGCCATATTCAAGCCTTTCATTTCTTTCGCAACAGATAGCAACAACAGAGAAATAATGGGGTGGCTGATGGGGCTCGAACCCACGACAACCGGAATCACAATCCGGGACTCTACCAACTGAGCTACAGCCACCACTGAAATCATCGCCATTTTGTGTCTGCCAAGGCGTGGCCAAGGTCATCTTGAGATAATCTGCCGAATGGACGATAAGTCACACTCGTCGTCAATAACTCAATGATTTAAAACACATTTTAAATGGCGCGCCCTGCAGGATTCGAACCTGCGACCCACGGCTTAGAAGGCCGTACCTGTTAATAGAGTTAAAATGTCATCAGAATACGTCAAACATCAAATAAATATAATACTTTAAAATCAATGTCTTATTGCCGTTAAGTCTGTCTAGGTTAGCTGAGGAAATTTTATGTTGCCAAAATTAGCACTTCAGGCTTCTGCATTTTTAGTTGTTTTTTTGATCTAAAATGGATCATTCACTCGCTCGTACGCAAAAAAAATGAGCCTCGATAGAGGCTCATTTGGGGCGATGCAAGAGGCATTGGTCACATTGGTCAATTATCGTTTTAAGCGTTGCGCTTTCGAACTGAGTCCACCCAAAATTGAATCTGCAATCTCAGTGGGAAATGTATCAGGCAATTGCTGACGAACGATTGATATTACCTCATCCAGATTATCCGTCAGTTCGCTGATGATTTTTTCCATCTGCACTTGTTCAAAACCAATCGCCTTGGCCGTTTGATAAAAATGGCGAGGAAATATCTGCTCTATCGCGTATTTTTTGCCCTTGGTTGCAGTAAGCCCCATGGCCAACTTGGCATCACGGGGATGTAATCCTTTACCACCAAATGCAGGATACATGGAAAGGATGTCGTAAAACGGTGTAAGCCGGAAACGCCCTTCAGGTTCGATAAACACCGAGAAATTCTTGGCATGGCCATCAGTGGCAGCCAGCAGCCAGAACAACACCTGAGACTTCATAAACAGGTACCGATCCTGCTCCGGCGTGGCCGATCCCAGCAGGGTCGTCATGATGTCAGCAATGCCCGGTCCACCATGGCTCTCGTACTTGCGTGCTGACGGTACATTCAACACCTGGCAGAAGTCCTCTTGGGGCAGGCGCATGATCCAACTGCGATCCGTGGCGTAGCGCCGATCGAAGCGTTCCACCGCCAGAGCCTTGACCTTGCCGACCTGCATGATGAAGCAATGGGGAACCGGAAGACCCAATGCTTTGGCGATCAGGGTGCAGAGATATTCGTTTTCTACGCTCTGGGAGAGGTCTATCGAGTAGGAGTGGCTTTCGATCTTGCCAATGGGCAGCTTGATAATGTGGGTGGTTGGGGTCGCTGCATGCGGTAAGCACCAACGGTTGTCGAGGTAGAGTAACGCGGTCTTTTCCTGAGCCCCGGCGATGGATATCCGAAAATCGTCCTCTTCCCTCACCATACCAAGCGGGATCCCTTGCTGGTAGCTGGTCATGATCTGCTCCAGTTCGGCGTCAGAGAGCGGCTTGCACTCAATGCGCTTAACGTCTGGCACAGGTCTGCCCTGAGCCACCAGTTGCAATGCCCCCACGCTGTCCTGGCCAATGCAACTGAGCAGATCAAAGGGTTGGGTGGAATCGGCTTGATAGCGCGCCACCACCCGGTTTCTTACTTCCGGGTTATCTGGCAGCAGATTATCGAAGAAGTTATAGGCCTCATCGCCCTGGTAGCGCTGCTGGCGTAATGGCATGGAGAGCGAGATGGGGCGGCTGCCTGGCAACTTCACCCACGATTCATCGTACTGAAATTGGTGAGCACCATTGGTCGCCTTGGTAAAGGTACCTACCCGGTATCCGTTCATGTAGACCGTCAGGCTGGCCATTACCACTCCTCCTTCCAGCCAGGCGTGGCGTTTTCCGCAGGATCGGTGCGGGGCCTGATATCGAGGGAGAGTTCCAGTGCGGCGAGGATCTTGAACAAGGTCTCCAGCTTGGTTGACTCGGGATTGAGCTCGAAGCTGGACACCGTGTCCTGCCTGATCCCCACCTTGCCGGCCACTTTGCCTTGGGAGAGCTTTTGCGAAAGCCTGGCATCCTTGAGACAGGCACTAAGTTGCTTGGCGCTGGTTACTTTCATGATTTGACTTACCTGGTAGCGTAATTTCTTTTAATTTACACGCTGTGGCAGGTATATCAATATTTACCTGCTTTAGGCGGTAAATGTTTTTCACACGCTAAAGGCGGTATTTAACCTTGATCCTCAGGTATGGGTGTCGCACTTTCGATTCAAGGGGCCATTAAAACAAGGTGTAACGAGTTTCAGCAGGAGTGCACTGGGGTTGGCGCAACAAAAGCCAAGGCAGCGATGGTGCGTCGGTTGATCGTCTCTGTCAGTGAGTCCATGATTGTTGCGATCGCTTCACGGGAGCTCACAAGTTCGCACCCGCGTTCGCTTCTTTAAATACCTTCTTGAATTGATGAGCACGAAATTTTGCCAATCTAGGGAAGGTGCGAATAAGCGGGGAAATTCTTCTCGGCTGACTCAGTCATTTCATTTCTTCATGTTTGAGCCGA
>NZ_JAPCJD010000139.1:0-4654 GCF_027707845.1 Aeromonas sp. QDB14
GGGGCATGCAGTCGTGGCAAGCCCTCCGATGCCATATCGGCTCTTGAAGCTGGCTGAGGGTCATGGGTAATCAGGTTAAAATATGAGTCGATAGATTTTATCCACTCTTCCTCTATCGTACATTGCACAATTAAATTATCTATCTTCAGTGTTAACTTGTCATCTACAAGTTCAACATCAAATCCATTGTCTTTATAAAGCTTGGAAAACTTCTCTAATGACACAAGATCTCCTTGAATTCATAATGGTGAATAAACGGAAGACAATACTAATTCGATAATCGAGCCTTCCGAATAACTCCATAACGACTTTGTTACCGTTACGGAAAATTTATTTGAAATCATAACATTGCCAGCTTGGTTCTGAGTCTGCTCGTAATCGCTTGATTTCTTCTTTTGGCTCTATCATTACGGCTGAATAAAAATGCAGTCAATAAGAAAATCAGGGCATCACTATGTTGAGCAAGGCGTAGTCACCTCGTTGCACCATGGCGAAGTTCATATCACCGGTGATCTGTTATTTTCTAAAACCTAATTTCCACCGATCCCGCACTGCGCTTTGCCTCGCCGTGATATACCGCTTCGATATTATTGCCGTCCGGATCGAGGACAAAGGCGGCGTAATAGCCGGTATGATAATGGCGCTCGCCGGGGGCGCCGTTGTCCTGGCCGCCGTGGGCCAGGGCTGCCTGATAGAAGCGATCGACTGTGGCCCTGTCTTGCGCCTGAAAGGCGAGATGATGGCGACCGGTCAGTGCGCCGAGCGCCGCCGGGCTGTCGATGGATGTGACAAACAGCTCGTCAGCCCAGAAGTAGCCCTCACCCGCGCCGCCGATTGGCACATCGAGGGTGGCCAGTATGGCCCTGTAAAAGCGCTCGCTGGCGGCCAGGTCTTTCACCACCAACTGGAGATGGTCGATCAGCCGACCCCGATGCAGTGCTTGCGTTTCCATACATTCACTCCACTCGACATAGTTGAATCAGTTACTTATCCCTTGCCGGTCGCACCCTTTGGCGACGCTACCGCACTGGATCTCAGCCTCCAGTCTGCTGCACGTTACCTGCGAGAGGGTTGGCATGGCTCATGGGAGACTCCGACGAGGCGTGTGTTGCCAATTGGCTATATTAACGGCCCGCAAGCGAAGGGAAAGGGGGAAATGGCGAATTGCCGGGCGAGATCAACAAATGGACGCCAGCCCGAAAGCCTGGCGCCCGGGCTGGATTGGCGAGAGGGGGAGAGGGGGAGAGGGGGAGAGGATAGGTAAAAGGGGGCGAGTGGCCACCTCTTGCTGCCTGTACGGAAGTGGTTGCCCGACCTCTGGCCGGGCGGGGGATCAGTTGCCCGGAATCTTGTTGCAGGCGAGGGTGGGCTGACCATGGCGCTCCAGCCTGGCGTCGCTCCCCTTAAAGAGGGTGAGGTTTTGCCCCTCGTACCGGGCGCCGCTGGCGCTGGGGGTCTCATAGGCGAGCACCTGCTGCTGGTTGTCCCCCTCGCTCAGGTTGATCATGGCGGCGGGCCGCTTGGCCTCGTTGTAGAAGTAGGTGGAGAGGGTGAGGCTCTTGCCGCACTGGTAATCGACCGGCGTCGGTACCCTCAGTTGGCCGCCTTTTATCTGCAACTCGGTGATCCGCAACTGGTAGCTCTCTTCCACGCACTGGCGCAGGTCGCCCGCCTTCCAGCAGTCGTTGCGCCCCTTGATCCAGCCGCGCTGGATGGCGCGCTCGCTCTTCTGCTGCTCGGGGGAGTACCCGGCAATCGCCTTGGGATAGAGGGCTGACAGCTCGTTATCCAGCGCCGCTAGTCCGGCATCCTTGCAGATGAGGGTTTCGGCGGCGCCTTTCGCCTTGGCGCACTCGAAGGACGGGGTGGCTGCCGCGGCCAGCAGAGGGGAAAACAGCAGGGTTCCAAGCAAGATCTTGTTCATCGACAGGGCTCCAACAGGGGGCGTGATGCCCCGTGACCAGAGCACACTTTACACCCGAAGGAGGCAGGAGCACCCCGTGTTTTTGGGTGCCGGGCGGTCCTGCATGGCAATCAGACGCCGGCCAGCGCCAAGGTCTGGCGGCTGCGCCACAGCCGCTCGTGGAAGAAGAAGACGACGGTGTTGATGGCAGGTTCGATCAGTGCCATCACGCCGCCGGTGAGCAGCTCGCCACTCAACAGGTAGGCGACACCGAAGGCCACCGAGAAGTGGACCAGGGCGAAGCTGCTGGTCTTGGCCTGCAGGCTGTGTTCAGGCTTGAGCTTGTGCCAGCCAAGGTCGTGGAAGTAGAAGGCGACCGTGTTCACGGCGGGCTCGATGAGGGCGATCAGGCTGGCGGTGAGCAGTTCGCCGGTCAGCAGGTAAGCCACGGTGAAGGCGACACAAAAGTGCAGGATGGCGAAGCTGATGGTCTTTTTCATGGTGGTGTCTCCTCTGGCGATGAAGGCAGTATCACCCAGAACCTCATCAAATGAAAACCATTCTCATCTATCGGCGAAATAGAAAATGCCTATTGACCGGTGGAGGCACCACCAGATTGGGAGTTGCCCGGGAACGCAACGGCGCTAGAGTGTGCCTTTTGCCATGAAAAAGGAGCTTTCATGACCATCAACTCCAACCTGTTTGTTCTCTTCATGCTGCTGCTGATGATCGTCGTCGGCGTGGTGGCCTGGCGACTGGCCAGGCGCAAGAGCCGCCACCCGGGGCTTGTTACCTTCCTGTGCGTGCTGCTCTGCCTGGTGCCGCCCTTTGCCCTGCTGGCGCTGCTCATTCTGGCGCTCTGGCGGGACATGCCCGCAGGCGCCGATGCCAGACAAGCCTAGTCCCCCTCAGCCGCCACTGCCGCAGTCATAGAAAAGCCCCTTGCGGGGCTTTTTTACTTGGAATGTCCCGCGCAGCAGGTGGCTGGTTGGAAGGGGCAAGATCGGGTGATGGCCCTACCTGCCGAGGCCAGCGATCCGAGCATGGGCTTCGCGCATTCCCTGCTCCGCCCCGTGGGGGCGCAGATCCATCCCCTCTGCGTAGACGAATTCCACCTCCGCGATGCCCATCAGGCCGAGCACGGATTGGAGGTAGGGGGTGACCGCATCCGTCGCCTGTCCCTGATGCACGCCGCCGCGGCTGCTGAACACCAGGGCGTTGACCCCCTCCACCAGCCCCATGGGGTAGGTGTCGGTGTAACGGAAGGTCACCCTGGCCCGCGCCACCAGATCGAACCAGTTCTTGAGGGGGGTCGGCACGTTGAGGTTGTACATGGGGGCGCCGATCAGCAGCAGGTCGGCGGCCTTGAGTTCGGCAATCAGCCGATCCGACAGCGCCACCGCCTGCCGGATGGCCTCATTGGCCGGTTCAGCCCCGCGCAGGGCGTGAAACAACGGGCTGTCGAGGGCGGGCAAGTCGAGGGCGGTCAGGTCGCGCACCACTACCTGGTCCTGGTGGCCCTGCTCCCGGCGTGTTTGCAGGAAGCGCTCCATCAACTGGTTGGTGCGGGATGCGGGGCCGTTGAGGCTGGATTGCAGCAGCAGGATCTGGCTCATGAGGGAAACTCCATCTGAAACGTGTGAAGAATGAAGGGAGCTTACCAGTCATTTTTTTCCGCAGTGCTGATAGTATTTCGCCATATTGGTTCCAAAAGGTATGCAATAGATGGCAAACACGCTCAACGGCATCGATCTCTTCGCCACAGTAGTGGAGGCGGGCAGCTTCGCCCAGGCGGCGGAGCGGCTTCACCTCACCCGCTCGGCGGTGGGTAAGGGGGTGGCGCGGCTGGAGCTGCGTCTCGGCGTGCAACTGTTTCATCGCACCACCCGCAGCCAGAGCCTGACCGAGGAGGGGGCGCTCTTCTATCGCCACTGCCTGCGGGCGCTGGAGGAGGTGCGTCTTGGGGAAGCTGCGCTGGCCAACAACAAGCTCACCCTCAACGGCAGATTGAAGGTCTCCATGCCGGTGCTGTTCGGCCAGCAGTGCGTGGCCCCCATTTTGCTGGCGCTGGCGAAGGCGCATCCCGGGCTGGCCCTGGAGCTGTCGTTCAGCGATCGCAAGGTGGATCTGGTGGAGGAGGGGGTGGATCTGGTGATCCGCAACGCAGAGCCGCCGGACAGCCTGGATCTGGCGGCGCGCAGGCTCGGGGAGCACGGCATGACGCTCTGCGCCTCGCCCGCCTATCTGGCCGAGCGGGGAGAACCTGTGACCCTGGCCGAGTTACCGGAGCACGAGTGCATCGCCTATCTGCGCCAGGGGCGGGTGCTGTCGTGGTGGTGGCAGGAGGCCGAGACATGGCGCGAGGTCCAGCCCAGAGGGCGGTTGCAGATGGACGATCTCAACGCCATCACCCAGGCGGCCATCGCGGGCTTTGGTCTCGCCTGGCTGCCGACCTGGCTGGCGCGGCCCCACCTTGAGCGGGGCGAGCTGCGCGAGCTGCTGGCCCGGTTGCCGGGTCGGCGCTATCCCATCAACGCCCTCTGGCCCCATGGTCCGCATCTGCCCCTCAAGACCCGGCTTGCCATCGACTGGCTGGCGAGCCGCCTGCCCGAGCAGCTGGCCAGCGTGAACGTGCCGGGTCATCAGCCCCAATGAAAAAGGGCCTGCTGTGACAGCAATGCTGTTCACTTAAGCGGAGCCGCATTGCGATTTACCGGAAAACGGGTCTTTGATATCTTCACCGCCCTGGGT
>NZ_JAPCJD010000140.1:0-4613 GCF_027707845.1 Aeromonas sp. QDB14
AGAAGCGTACCAGAACCGGCAGTTGGCCTCTTCTCTCCTATGCACCATGGGTGTTGCAGTTATTATCTGAATTCGCGAACATATAAAAAATATTAAGACCCAATATTACATTACTAGCTCATACTATTTCGAACATATTAAAAATCTGGGTAAACATGAAGCAATTAGATAGAAAATACTATAATTTAAAGCCAGTCCAGTCTAATATAAATAATAAATACATATTGGGACTGGCTTGGAAAAAAACCGACTCGTTTATACGTAGCCATAACTGGTATGCAGACTTATTATCCCTTGACAAATACACACTTAATATCAGTAGGGAAGTAAACGATCTGGCAGGCAATGTATCTAGATATATTTTCGAAAACTCTAAATTAACACTAATTCCTGCACCTAAAAGTGCGAAATGGTCAGCTAATAACGAGGTTTGGGAACCGAAGGATGGATATATAAACCTCCGACCTTTATCTGATATTTCCATTAAAGATCAGACAATTGCAACAGCTATATTAATGTGTGTGGCTGACGCATTGGAAAGTCGACAAAAAAATTGTGGTTTAGATGACCCTGATTATACAGAACAACTAAAGAATACGCTTGTAAGTTATGGCAACCGTCTCATCTGTGATTGGGAGGATGGCACAGCTAGGTTTCGTTGGGGAGGAAGTGAATTTTATAGAAAATATTCTTCAGATTACCGGACTTTCCTACAGAGACCGATATCAGTAGGAAGATATTTCCAAAAAAGAATTAGCACTGCTGATGAAATATATATAGTTCATTTAGACCTAGCAAATTTTTATGGTTCAATAAAGATAGAACTACTTATAGAAAAGCTAAAAGCGATTACAGCATCTCATTTAGAAAAACAAAAAACTGAACCTTATAATCATGATACTGAATTTTGGAATACAGCATTAAATGCTTTCCATTGGAGTTGGTCGGATGAATCTCTCAAATTAGCCAAAGAGTTAGATATATCCACAACCATAGGCCTACCACAAGGGCTTGCTTCTTCTGGAGCTCTTTCCAATGCTTACCTTATAGATTTTGATGAAAAAATAATTGGTTGCTTACAATCCAAAATAAGCGACGGCAGCATAGTTTTACATGATTACTGTCGATATGTAGATGATCTTAGGTTTGTTATTTCAGGAACATTGTTAAATAAACATGACATCCAAGAAGCGATAGAGAAGTTCGTACAAGAAATTTTAGATGAGAACCTATCTCAGGATTCAAGTGATACATCAGGTGACTTGCAATGTTTAAGAGTAAACCACACTAAAACCCAGATATTCGAGTTATCAAATCTAGATAATTGGAGCAGTTTAACTAATAGAGTTAACGAACTACAGAGTGAAATCGGTGCGTCATGCATTGCTGAGCGTAACACCTTGGATGCGAGCATCCCAGCATTACAACAGTTATTACAAACCGGTCATGATGATACTCTTCAAGATATTGTTAAAGTTTTTCCAGGCCTTAATTTAGGCAGTGCAATAAAAGTTGATTCCCTTCGTAGATTTTCTGCCCATAGACTTAGCTCTGCATTAGTAAGCAAGAGTAAATTAATATCACCTGTTGAGCTTAAAAAATTAGAAAATGAAGCGAATTTAGTATCCCAAAAACTCATATACACTTGGCTTAACGATCCATCAAATATGATTTTGCTTCGCAAAGCGATAGAGATATATCCATCAACTTCATTATATGAGCACATAATTAAAAATATTTTTCATCGCGTTAAGAAAAATCATAATAAGAAAGAAAAATATGTTATGATTTATTTGTTGCTTGACATATTTAGAAGCGTGGCAGATTTATATCGACGATTGGACAAAGGAAGCCAGCATGAGTATAAGCAATTAGTTAGTAATACAACTATAATAGCTCAACAGTTGCTGTCCATTAACCTTAACTTACCTAGCTACATCTATAGGCAAGTGCATTTCTATCTAATAGTGGTAAATCAACCATTTCTTGGAAAAAAATCTATAGACCCAGACATTGATAGATTATATAGAATTCTGGGCAAGCAATTTTTAAAAGCACTATCTGCACAAGATGGTTATTTATTTGAAATAGCTGCTCAAATTACCGGAGACTATCCAGCTAATGCTCAGCTATTGTTATCGTACAGATCTAGATTAAATCAACTTAATGAAATTTTAGAGTCATATGCCTATCGTGGTGGTAGATTCTGGAGAGCTATCTGGAGTGAGCTAATACGCACTAAAAATGTGGATTTCATGAATCGCTATCGTTGGGCTATGCCAAAAAATGAATTGATTCCAAATAGTAATTCTCATTTCCTATCAACTATTATTTGCTTTACAGAAAATCCATTCAGACACGAGCACGCACTACTAAAGCTAGGTATCGAATTAGTAGCATTAGTTGAAAATGAAAAATCTGAGTATTGGAGAGATAATGGCCAGCAACTTTCGCCTCATGAACTGAAACTTGAAATTCCAGAATACAAATCATGGACCAATTTATGGAGGGCGGATACGAAGTTAACTTGCATTCCAGAGCCAAAGCAAGTTGGTTCCTATGATCCTAGATATCAAACTCCCGATTGGTTGGAAAAAAACAACATCGAATCCAATGACTTCTCAAAAATATATTGGATTTGCAGTGTATTAAGGTGTGCGGCATTAGGTAATTCTGACTTTACTCAGCGAAATGACTTGAAATTAGAAGAAGAAAGATATTATGGCATTGTCACGCAGTGGTTTAAGCGACGAATGGGAATGCTGCATTCACCAGAGTGCATAGTCGGCACATTCGGAACCATTAGCGATTGGTTTTCACACCTTCTCCAGCATGGACTTCAATGGCCAGGATTTTCTTCATCATATATTAAAGAGAACGATATATTATCAATTACAAATTTACATGACTTTAAGACTTGTTTGAAAAACAGACTAGATAAACTCAATGCAAACATTTGTATTTCATCTGATATTCCTACTCTACCTACTGTTGTTAATAGACCGGAGCTCGCAGCCAACCTATTCCGAGTCGTAACTGTTCAACAACTATTTCCCAAAGAACAGCATTTCCATCGTTCAGATGTAACATTGGATGACCGTAATATTCGATGGAAACATCGAGAGCATTTAGCAGAGGTGTGTAAGTTAACCGAGCAAACGTTGAGCACCAAATTAAAGGCTGAGTCACAGAACTACAAAAGTACAGCTGATTTAATCGTTTTTTCAGAATTAGCAGTTCATCCTGATGATGAGGATATTGTTAGAGGACTTGCGCTTAGAACAAAATCAATAGTTTTTGCTGGATTTGTTTTTAGTGAACATAACGGTAAAACTATAAATAAAGCGCGTTGGATAATACCCGATAAAGCTGAGTTTGGTATGCAGTGGCGCATACGAGATCAGGGTAAGCAGCATATGACACCGCCAGAAATTTCCCTTGGTATTGAAGGATATAGACCGTGCCAACACATTATTGAAATTGAAGGAAGTCCAGAGGGGCCATTCAAACTCACTGGAGCAATTTGTTATGATGCGACAGATATTAGATTAGCAGCTGATTTAAGAGACCAAACTGACATGTTTGTTATCTCTGCACACAACAAAGATGTTAGTACTTTTGACAATATGGCATCTGCACTTCAATGGCATATGTATCAACACATTATCATTGCCAATACTGGAGAGTATGGTGGTTCAACAATGCAAGCCCCATACAAGGAAAAACATCATAAGTTAATATCCCATGCACATGGAACAGGCCAAATCGCTATTAGTACTGCAGATATTGACCTAGCAGCATTCAGACGTAAAGTAATAGAATACAAGAAAACAAAAGCAGAGCCAGCAGGCTTCAATCGAAAACACTGAAGGGTGTGTATATGAATAGTTTAGTAAGTTTAGCCACAATATTATCTCCGTTAATAAGTGGTGGCATCGCTGTCTGGGCGATATTAATTGCAAAGAAGACCATACACGAAAATAAAGAAATCGCAAAAAAAACTGTCGCAGATACTGCTTATCAAGATTATTTGCAATTAGCGATGGACAACCCACAATTTGCCAAAGGCTATAGTGCTACATCTGAGGATGACCCTTTATACGACAAATATGTTTGGTATATTTCCAGAATGCTATTCTGCTTTGAAAGAGTGATTGATGTCAAAGACAGCATGAATGATAAATCATGGGGGGAAACAATTACCAAACATTTAAGATTTCATTCAAAGCATTTTAAAAAAACAAGAGTCATTGAAGAGAAACTATATTGCGACCCTATTCTAGACCTCATTAAGTTAAGCCAAAAATAAATTTGCTTATAGCAAAAAAATAAAGCCCCCCCTCTTGTCAAGCGGCAAGAGGGGGGCTCTTGTTTGAGCCGCTAATTAACCGGCTGTTGCCTCAAACGATCAGGCCAGCGAGACAAAGATCCCAGCAAGGGTGGCGCTCATCGGGCTGGCTAGAGGCACCGCCTTGAAGTCCATATAGGCTACATGGTGCCGATGGAGGCAAGCAGCACAACAATGGAGCCCAGATTGGCCCCCGGTGTCAGAATAGTTGTCGCCTAATCTGAATAATCTAAATGTGAAGACCGGGGGCGGATAAAGAGTGTCG
>NZ_JAPCJD010000141.1:0-4307 GCF_027707845.1 Aeromonas sp. QDB14
GGCAGAGAAAATCCAAGCAAAACAACACGTTAGACGGTATTATTAATTCGCTTGCCGCTTAAGGTTCTGTACATGAGGGCTACATACCCTCTGCACTGACGTCCTACTGTAATAAATTACATCATCCACTTAATGGATGAGTGGACTTGTACGGCCACTCTTGACCCATCCACAAAATCTACATGCATTAAATCGGCATGGGACTAACCATGCGTGCCGAAAGGAGGCGAGATGAATTCATCATTGGGCTACCAGCTTAGCCCTGAGGAGCTTAATAACCTGCTCGCAGCAGCTGAGCAGCGTTATGGGAGTGTTTCACCTTATTACTTAACCAAGTTGTCACAGGTCATTACCGGCTGCTTGGATATATATCCACGTGTGTTTGCCGTACGTGTTGATTTACGTTTGCCACAAACTAATTGGCCGGGGGAACCTGATATCCCACTGTGCTTCCCTCGGCAGGACTCAGCGGTAATTACACGTTTCTTTGGTGCACTTAAAAGCCAATTGGTAGCGGACCACTACCGTAAAGACAGGCGAGGACAGTCAGCCTTTCCTGCATATATCTGGGTGCGTGAGCAGGACTCGAGTGCGAGTCAGCATTACCACGTGGTGCTGCTTTTTAATAAAGAAATTTATGCGTTCTTGGGAGATTACCATAATGCTGAGAGCGACAATATGGCTATTAGAATACAGCGTGCTTGGTGTAGTGCCCTTGGGCTTACCTACCCGGACTATGCGTCTTTAGTGCATTTTCCGAAGAACCCTGCGTACGTATTTGACCGCCGTGCTGCGACGGTACATTCCCCTGTGTTTCGCGAGTTTTTATTGCGAGCCGCGTATTTAGCGAAGACCAGAACAAAGGTTGCCGGTCAGCGTAATTTTGGTAGTAGTCAACTTTTTGGAAAGTCAGGAGAGTAAGATGACGGAAATGAATAAGAGTGAAGTAGTAGGCGAAAAGGCTCAACCAGAGTTTGAGCAGTATATGCATATGCCTACTGTATGCGGCGGTTTAGCGCATTATGATCTAAAGCCTGTCCTGACGAAGGATATTCTGCGGCTATTGTGGTGGGAAGCAACTGACCCAGTATCGACGCGTTATGCGTTTAGCTTGGAAATCTATTTCGGTGCTCGGCATTTTAATGATGTATGCACTGCGACAGAATGGATGTCCACTTGGCTGGTGTGCGATGCTGACACTCGCGGTTTATTTAAAGACTTAGAGTGTGCTGTCTGCCGTGTGAGTCGCTCTCACGACATGACTTTGGTGCGGATGGTCTTCTTATTCAGTGACTGTAAACAAGCGACAAGGCCTGAGTGGTTTGCCTATCGAGTGGCAGAATACTGGCGTGAGTGCATCTTGCGGCGCTTTCGTTTCTGCAAAGAAGTGGAGCGGCTTCCTATGGAGCCTGGTTTGGGGCGTGTGGCGTACCACTGTATAGACCAAGAGGACACTGCCTTAACCGTATTTGAATGGCTAATGTGTGGCCACCGGCTATACGGTGATAACGCTGCACAGGCGGAGTATTTCTGCGGTCGTCACATCAAAAAGCAGGAGGCGGGTAATTTTTAGGTCCTTGTCGCAGGAGAGAGCTATGGCTCTCTCCTTTATTCACGTTCTTATGTGGGACATCATAAAGCCCTTAACTCTCGCGCAAATCCGGGCTTCGGAGCTTGAAGATGCAGCCCTTGGCTACCAACTCGTCCCGGTTTGCCAGCACCAGCGGGTAGAGCAGCGGATGCTGTTCATGATCGCCGTTATAGCTCACTTGCATGCGCTCCAGCGCGTAATGCATCAAAGGGATGCGCTGGTTGAGCAGCAGCTTGCCATCTGGCATGGCATAGTCACTGGCAATGATGGCCTGTTGTCCTGCGCTGAGGGTTGGATTGGGTATGACTACCGCAGTGACTTGAGTGTTCCACTCAAGATCCTGATCTCGGCCGTGAGGAGAGGTATCAAGTAGCTCAGGTTCCCCACGAAACCGGCTCATCACAAAATCCAGATATACCCCTTTCTTCTCGCAGTAAGCGCGCACGTGCCAGCGGATCCCGTCATAGACCAGGGTATGGGGCACGATATTGCGGCCGCTTTGCTCCTCTGAGCTGAGGGATACGTAATCGACATCGACCCGCAACTGACCGCGAGCCGCTTGCACCAGACCCCGCACAATCTTGGGGTCGATATGGCGGTTGGGTACATCCAAGATCTCGATATGGCCGTAGCGCAAATCCATCAGCGGCAGGGTCAACAGCCCCGCTTCATGTTGGCGTTGGTGCTGTTTTTCACGATGTAACAGCATCAGGTACTCATCTACTTTTCCTTCACTAAAGCGCGGCATAAACTGCTCGGTCGGTTTGTATCCCTTCAGGCTTCGGTCATAGATCAACCCTTCTGGTGAGTAGTGGGTCAGGTAGTGATTGATATCCCGGGATGCTTGCTGGCGGCCGATATTGAAGGCGGTTGTCAGGTGATTGGTGGTCAGCCGTCCTTCCCATTGCAACACGATCTCTAGGAGGCGAAAGCGCAGGGTCTGATCCCAAGTGAGATCTCTGGGGGTCATATGTGCTCCAAAATGCGACATGTGTATGTAACCAGTATCGGCATGAGTATACAGGCGACATATACTGAGTTAATCACAGTGTGATGAAAAAGATTGTGCTGTCTGTACCACGTTCTACCAGCATATTGCCGAAGTGCAGCTCAACTTCGGTTGCTCTCACAATCACAAGGTCATGCCAGGCTTTGCCGCCAGGCCCTATACCTCAAGGCTTTCGGGATGGTGTAGTACGATTAGGTGTATTTATTTAGTGCAAGGGTACCAAGCAGATGAACGTGGTGGAGATTCAAAGGGGGCAGGTAAAGGGATAAGGCAGAGGACGTTGCCACTCTATTCTGCGGCTTACCAGAAATGAAGGTTGAGCTTATTCAGGTGACCGATTGATGGACTTTCAGAATAAAATACCCTTCGCAATTAAGACCGAGACCGGTGCAATTGTCTCGGTCGATGATGTTGAAAGAGGACTTGCAGCCGGTTGCCATTGTCCCAGTTGTAAAGGATTGCTCGTTGCCAGAAAAGGTGAGCAAAACCGCCACTGCTTCGCGCATTACCGTGACAGCAAGGAAAAATGCTTCTACGCCTTTGAAACCAGTGTTCGGTTGATGCTGCTCTCTAAGCTGGAAAGTGTAGTGAAGCTCAATACCCCTGCCCATTACACCTCGTTTGATGGGGTCAAGGAACTGGTTGCTAAGGCCCATGCTGACATTGGCGTTCAATTTGTTCCGCAAGCAGAGACCCATGGTGTTCCGGCAGGGCTATTTCAGTTGATGTCCCGACCAGACTTCCACCTTGCCTTACACTTTCCTGCCGCGCACGAGCCTGTAGGATTGTACCCGCTGTGGCTGGGGCGATTCATTGCCAAACACCCTAAAACAGGCGTTTTGGCTGTTCGTTATAACCAATTTGGCGACCGGATGTTCGATAAGTCTCGCCCGGCAGGGATGGACACGACGACTTTGATGCTGACGATTCTCAGCGAAAATCCCAACTGTCTACATTGGCTCTATCACCCACGCGAGGAGACGGCCCTGCTCGATCTGGAGCAGCTTGCCGAACAGCGACGGCAAGAAGCAGAGGAGAAAGCCAGACAGCAGCAACTAAAACAAGAGCAACTGGAGGAAGCGCGGCGTCAGTATGAGGCAAAGCAAAGGATGCAACGCGAGCACCAAGCGGCGATTACGGCTCAGATGAGATTGGCTGAACAGGAGCGCGCCGCCCAGAGAGCACGGGACTATGCCGCACGGGCTGCGCAAGACAGCGACAAGACCAGCAATGGGGGGCAGTATCCACGATCTACGCCGACCGCGTGTCGTAATTGCCAACTACAGCACCAACGTCTTGATGCTGACGGCTACTGCTATCGCGAAATTTGCATCAGATCTCGTGCGAAACGAATAGCAAGAGCAGAAAAGACAGAAGCGTCTACACGGTATTCCTACGCCAGCATGCGAGGTGGCGCAAATGTAAACCGTACTCCCCAGAAACAGACCAACCCCGTTGCCAGTCCGCAACCCGTGAGCGACACGCAACGCCAGTGGTATTCCTCTATCAAACCGGGTTCCTGCCCTCACTGCGGGGGAGATAGAGGCAACGGCCCGAATGGCTGGTGGTGTGAGATATGTAAATAACCTTTGGATTTGACCGAATAGATTCAGACGTTTTTCCCGCTTAGTGCATATTCCGGCCGATCATGAACACCGATTCCGGTTCAACGTGAACACCATTTCCGGACCAATGTGAACGCTCATT
>NZ_JAPCJD010000142.1:0-3928 GCF_027707845.1 Aeromonas sp. QDB14
CCGGCACCTTGCGCAGGTTGTCGGCGTTCATCTCACGCAGGGTCTGCACGGCTGCCAGCACGCCTTGCGCGGCCGGCCCGTGCTGTTCCCCAACTTTTCGCTCGGCGAAGAGTATGAACATGCGCCGCCGGCGACGAATCGCCAAATCTCACCGTATCTCCCGAGCGGACGATTTCGCACCGGTCTGCCCGTCGAAGGGCTTGCGATCGAACGGGGCGACCTTTTCTATGCATGTCCGCGAGCCAGCGTCTTTTATGGCACGGCGCTCGACGCCGACCTTCGGACGCGCGGCGTAAGCACGCTTGTCATGGCCGGGATAAGCACCACCGGCGTTGTTCTTTCAAGCGTCGCCTGGGCTAGTGATGCGGACTACGACGTGCGTTTGGTCCAGGACTGCTGCTACGACCCGGATCGGGATGCCCACGAAGCTCTGTTGCGTTCCGGGTTCGGCGGACGTGTACAGGTCGTGTAATTTTCGGGCCTCGCATGATCGCGGCCATAGCCGCAGGTGGATTGGTGCGAGGCAGGGCCAGTCCAAGTCAGGGTGCGGTCATCGCGGCGCCTGCAACTCTCAAAAACCCATCGCCGTAGCGGAGGTCTTGTAATCGCATGTCATTACGCACGCCCGATTTATTGTTCACAGCGATAGCACCTGCCATTTGGGGCAGCACCTACATTGTCACCACCCAATACCTGCCGAACTTCTCACCGATGACGGTCGCGATGCTGCGGGCGTTGCCGGCGGGTTTATTGCTCGTGATGATCGTCCGACAGATTCCAACGGGAATCTGGTGGATGCGCATCTTCATCCTCGGCGCACTTAATATTTCGCTATTCTGGAGCTTGTTGTTTATTTCGGTCTACCGCCTGCCGGGCGGGGTCGCGGCGACGGTAGGCGCTGTGCAGCCGCTGATGGTCGTGTTCATCTCTGCCGCTCTGCTAGGTAGCCCGATACGATTGATGGCGGTCCTGGGGGCTATTTGCGGAACTGCGGGCGTGGCGCTGTTGGTGTTGACACCAAACGCAGCGCTAGATCCTGTCGGCGTCGCAGCGGGCCTGGCGGGGGCGGTTTCCATGGCGTTCGGAACCGTGCTGACCCGCAAGTGGCAACCTCCCGTGCCTCTGCTCACCTTTACCGCCTGGCAACTGGCGGCCGGAGGACTTCTGCTCGTTCCAGTAGCTTTAGTGTTTGATCCGCCAATCCCGATGCCTACAGGAACCAATGTTCTCGGCCTGGCGTGGCTCGGCCTGATCGGAGCGGGTTTAACCTACTTCCTTTGGTTCCGGGGGATCTCGCGACTCGAACCTACAGTTGTTTCCTTACTGGGCTTTCTCAGCCCGGGGACCGCCGTGTTGCTAGGATGGTTGTTCTTGGATCAGACGCTGAGTGCGCTTCAAATCATCGGCGTCCTGCTCGTGATCGGGAGTATCTGGCTGGGCCAACGTTCCAACCGCACTCCTAGGGCGCGTATAGCTTGCCGGAAGTCGCCTTGACCCGCATGGCATAGGCCTATCGTTTCCACGATCAGCGATCGGCTCGTTGCCCTGCGCCGCTCCAAAGCCCGCGACGCAGCGCCGGCAGGCAGAGCAAGTAGAGGGCAGCGCCTGCAATCCATGCCCACCCGTTCCACGTTGTTATAGAAGCCGCATAGATCGCCGTGAAGAGGAGGGGTCCGACGATCGAGGTCAGGCTGGTGAGCGCCGCCAGTGAGCCTTGCAGCTGCCCCTGACGTTCCTCATCCACCTGCCTGGACAACATTGCTTGCAGCGCCGGCATTCCGATGCCACCCGAAGCAAGCAGGACCATGATCGGGAACGCCATCCATCCCCGTGTCGCGAAGGCAAGCAGGATGTAGCCTGTGCCGTCGGCAATCATTCCGAGCATGAGTGCCCGCCTTTCGCCGAGCCGGGCGGCTACAGGGCCGGTGATCATTGCCTGGGCGAGTGAATGCAGAATGCCAAATGCGGCAAGCGAAATGCCGATCGTGGTCGCGTCCCAGTGAAAGCGATCCTCGCCGAAAATGACCCAAAGCGCGGCCGGCACCTGTCCGACAAGTTGCATGATGAAGAAGACCGCCATCAGGGCGGCGACGACGGTCATGCCCCGGGCCCACCGGAACGAAGCGAGCGGGTTGAGAGCCTCCCGGCGTAACGGCCGGCGTTCGCCTTTGTGCGACTCCGGCAAAAGGAAACAGCCCGTCAGGAAATTGAGGCCGTTCAAGGCTGCCGCGGCGAAGAACGGAGCGTGGGGGGAGAAACCGCCCATCAGCCCACCGAGCACAGGTCCCGCGACCATCCCGAACCCGAAACAGGCGCTCATGAAGCCGAAGTGCCGCGCGCGCTCATCGCCATCAGTGATATCGGCAATATAAGCGCCGGCTACCGCCCCAGTCGCCCCGGTGATGCCGGCCACGATCCGCCCGATATAGAGAACCCAAAGGAAAGGCGCCGTCGCCATGATGGCGTAGTCGACAGCAGCGCCGGCCAGCGAGACGAGCAAGACCGGCCGCCGCCCGAAACGATCCGACAGCGCGCCCAGCACAGGTGCGCAGGCAAATTGCATCAACGCATACAGCGCCAGCAGAATGCCATAGTGGGCGGTGACGTCGTTCGAGTGAACCAGATCGCGCAGGAGGCCCGGCAGCACCGGCATAATCAGGCCGATGCCGACAGCGTCGAGCGCGACAGTGCTCAGAATTACGATCAGGGGTCTGTTGGGTTTCACGTCTGGCCTCCGGACCAGCCTCCGCTGGTCCGATTGAACGCGCGGATTCTTTATCACTGATAAGTTGGTGGACATATTATGTTTATCAGTGATAAAGTGTCAAGCATGACAAAGTTGCAGCCGAATACAGTGATCCGTGCCGCCCTGGACCTGTTGAACGAGGTCGGCGTAGACGGTCTGACGACACGCAAACTGGCGGAACGGTTGGGGGTTCAGCAGCCGGCGCTTTACTGGCACTTCAGGAACAAGCGGGCGCTGCTCGACGCACTGGCCGAAGCCATGCTGGCGGAGAATCATACGCATTCGGTGCCGAGAGCCGACGACGACTGGCGCTCATTTCTGATCGGGAATGCCCGCAGCTTCAGGCAGGCGCTGCTCGCCTACCGCGATGGCGCGCGCATCCATGCCGGCACGCGACCGGGCGCACCGCAGATGGAAACGGCCGACGCGCAGCTTCGCTTCCTCTGCGAGGCGGGTTTTTCGGCCGGGGACGCCGTCAATGCGCTGATGACAATCAGCTACTTCACTGTTGGGGCCGTGCTTGAGGAGCAGGCCGGCGACAGCGATGCCGGCGAGCGCGGCGGCACCGTTGAACAGGCTCCGCTCTCGCCGCTGTTGCGGGCCGCGATAGACGCCTTCGACGAAGCCGGTCCGGACGCAGCGTTCGAGCAGGGACTCGCGGTGATTGTCGATGGATTGGCGAAAAGGAGGCTCGTTGTCAGGAACGTTGAAGGACCGAGAAAGGGTGACGATTGATCAGGACCGCTGCCGGAGCGCAACCCACTCACTACAGCAGAGCCATGTAGACAACATCCCCTCCCCCTTTCCACCGCGTCAGACGCCCGTAGCAGCCCGCTACGGGCTTTTTCATGCCCTGCCCTAGCGTCCAAGCCTCACGGCCGCGCTCGGCCTCTCTGGCGGCCTTCTGGCGCTCCTGCTGCGGCGTCCGCTCGTGGGCCGTGGCGCGGGTCCGCGCGCCGGCCTCGTGCGCCTGGCGCTCGCGGGCGAGGTCCAGGGCGGCCGTCTTCACGTTCTGCCTTGCGCAGATGAGATAGGGGAGCCCGCAGAATTCGGAAAAAATCGTACGCTAAGGTTTTCCGGGCATCCGTAAGGGCCGAAACTTCCGGTCTTCCAGTCTGCGGCTCTGCCGCCAGACGTAATCGCCGGTTAGGTTGATGTGCTCCCAGCCCAGCGGCGACAGGA
>NZ_JAPCJD010000143.1:0-3748 GCF_027707845.1 Aeromonas sp. QDB14
GCTGATGGGCTGCTTGTCATCGGACTCTTTCATGGCTTGCAGCAGCTTGTGCTTGAGCATCCAGGCGGTGTCATATTACTCGTTGCTGGAGACCGCCAAAGCCAATCAACTGGAGCCGTCAGCGTATATCAATTATGTGCTGCGCGGATCGGCGAAGCGGACAGCCTGGAAAAGCTGGAAGCGCTGCTACCGTGGAATGTGGCGCTGGAGCCGATTTCAAAAAAAGTGGTGCAATACAACGAAGGCAAGTAGGTCGATTTAACGGCGCTTACGGTGTATGCTACGCCGCCCCCGGTGACGACACCATTACGGTGTCAGGCTCCATGGGTCGCTATATAGGTACAGATTCAGGTCATGAAGGGGCAAGTATGACCATACAAGGTTCGTTGAGAGCACAGTTACTGGCGTTGTTGGGCGGAAGTATTCTTCTCCTCGTCATCATCTCGTTGTTATGTTTCCGTCTGCTGGAGCACGGGGTCGAAGATTATCAATCCCTGGTTAACAGCACGCTGCAAGAGTCGACGCTGGTTGAGCGGGCCAATCTGGAGTTCAAGAGCCAGGTTCAGGAGTGGAAAAATGTCCTGCTGCGCGGCAAGGATCCGGAGGCTCTGACCAAGTATTGGACCCGGTTTGAAGAGCAGGAGCGTGCGGTCAACCAGACGCTGGCGCAACTGAGCCAGTTGGCCGGGCAGTGGCAGGATCAGGAGTTGGTTGCCCAGGTGCGGAGCCTGAGTGATGAACATCAGAAACTCGGGCTGGCCTATCGTCAGGGCAAAGAGAAGTTTGTTGCCGCTCAGGGCGACCCGACTGTGGGGGATCAGGCGGTGAAGGGTATCGATCGGGCAACCAGCGAGCAGATGGAGGCTCTGGTCAAGCATCTGCATGAAGAAGGCAATCGTCAGGCCCAAGCCATTAGTGAGGAGACCCACAGCCAAGCCATTCTCGGCGTGGTATTCCTGATTGTGGCGTCATTACTGGTGGGGGTGCTCAGTCTCTGGTTGGTGAATCGCCAACTGCTGGTGCCGATCAAGGCGCTCACCGACTTCATTATCCAGTTGAGCCATGGCAAGTTTGATCGACCCTTTGCGCTGCAACGGCAGGATGAACTGGGTGCCCTGGCCAAGGCCGCCAATACCCTGCGCGATTTCTTGGGGACGACCTTTTCCCAGCTCAAGTTGAGTGGCGAGCAGCTGGATAGTGCCAGCCATGAACTCAAGGAAATCTCCGGGTTGATGGCCAAGGGCACCCAGGATCAATTCTCCCGCACCGATATGGTGGCTACCGCGATGCACGAGATGTCGGCGACGGCGCAGAATGTCGCGGAGAATGCCGCATCGGCCGCCCAGGCGACGGATCAGGCGGACCATACGGCTCACGAAGGCGAGCAAGTGATGCAGGACACCATAGGCGGCATTGCCCAGATGGGTAAAGAAATTGACAACACGGCTGGCGTTATAAAACAACTGGATGAAGATAGCCGCCGCATCAGTACCGTGCTGGAGGTGATCCGTTCCATTGCCGAGCAGACCAACCTGCTGGCCTTGAATGCGGCGATTGAAGCGGCGCGGGCCGGTGAGCAGGGTCGCGGCTTCGCCGTGGTCGCGGACGAGGTTCGTACCCTGGCCAAGCGCACGGCGGACTCTACGGCGGAGATCAACCAGATCATCGCCAAGGTACAGCGTGGCACCCAGGAAGCGGTACAGGCGATTGGTAGTAGCCAGCAACTCAGCCAGCAGAGTATCGAACAGGTGACGGTCGCGGGTCGCAAGTTGCAGAGCATCACGAGCTCCATCAGCCAGATCCACGGCATGAACCAGCAGATCGCCACCGCCGCCGAGGAGCAGACGCTGGTGGTGGAAGATATCGCCCGCAACCTGGTGGATATCAAAACCATCGCCACCGAGAACGAAGAGAACGCCCACCGCACCCAGGGTGCCAGCGACCAGTTGCATCAAACCGCGGTCGACCTCAACCGCGCCATGCAAAAGCTGATGGCCTAAATCAAAACCGGGCCCCGCGGATAGCGGGGCCCGGTTTTTCCTAAACAGATGCAAACGGCTTCCCCTAGCGCATCCCAGGGCGGGATCGCACTTTGTTAATGAAATTTCTGATTACCCATGACCCTCAGCCAGCTTCAAGAGCCGATATGGCATCGGCGGGCTTGCCACGACTGCATGCCTCAATTCAACAAACATAAAAATCAAACAGGCTGTAGCCTTTCTGGAATTGGACTTTGCTTTTGGCCATGATCTCGTACCTCAGTAACTGTACGTAAGATCAGTATAGCTCGTGGTGACTGCTAATCATGGGTAATCAGGATAGAAAAAGGACTGGCTAACCAGTCCTTTTGACATCAAATCAGGAATTCTTCCAACTGCCTGCCTTGCTCCAGCATGGCGGCCAACGCTTTAGGAGTGCGTCCCTGGCCGGTCCAGGTATGCTCTTCTCCATTATCCATATAACGATACTTCGGCGGACGCGGAGCACGTTTGGCACCTTCCCGTTGAGCTTTCCCAGCTGTAACGCCCTGTACTAGTTCAGCTGGGTCAATGCCAGCATCAGCCAACATAGCTTGGAATTCTGCCAGCTTGGCCAAACGCTCTGCATCAGCTGCACGGGTCTTTTCGATTTCGGCAGCCCGCTCGTTATAAATCGAGGAGAACTTCTCGTTTACTTCTTCCAGCTGCTCAAAGGAGAGTTCACGCAATGCAGCACGCAGGCTACGGATATTCAGCAATACCTTCAAAAATTCATTCATGATTAAGCAATCTCAATAAGGGCACCCCATGCCGAGTGGGTCGCAGGACAGAAGTTGTCGTTTTTTGAATCCAAGTAGGATTGACCCCAAAACTGCATAAGGATAACACGAGCAACAGCGACAAGAAGGAATGCTACGCCATGATACGTCACCAATGCAACCGCTGTCAGTTGCTGAGGATGGGTAGCGATGGATTAATTCACCTGTAATGTGCACTGCATCGAATAAAATAACAAGCAGAGAAACGCCCCTCGCTTGGATTGGCTCATTTATGTGCATTCATAATAGACATTAAAGCGACTACAATGCGCTTATTGAGCTTGCATAAATGATCCTACCCGAGCTAGCTTGCGGTGCTTGGATACACTCATGGAGCCTTTGATGAGCATTATTAGTACATTCTCTGCATCCCGTTGAAACATCCCATTCGATAGATGACAACCTAGGACTCAGCAAATAATAATAAAATTAATTTGAGATGCAGACACTTAATTTGCACTAATCACAAGGCATCCGAATGAGCGCTCACTCATTATCCAAAGCGAACGTTCATGGGCTCAGTACAGGCCACCTAGATTATTTTGAGAGCGATACATGTTTATTTAACTATCATTTCTTGCTTAAAAACATTCATTCGATTGTCGTACCGCCAATCACCTCTACGCCTGACTGCAACCAAAGTTACGATATCCATCACCGATGTCTTTAGTGTAAAGCTTACACAAATAAACCAATCTCAATAAAAATTTACGATATCGGTCTGAGTGAATGGTCGCAGATACCGTATCGAATACAAAACTTCCATCAAATGGAAAATGAACGAGCTTGGCAAACATTGGGTAATTAAGTTTTAATGCACCGCACCAAGCCTTTTGAATTCTGGTGGCTAGGTTATCCGCATCATGCTTGTTGTAATCCCCCGGTGTCAGAATAGTTGTCGCCTAATCTGAATAATCTAAATGTGAAGACCGGGGGCGGATAAAGAGTGTC
>NZ_JAPCJD010000144.1:0-3698 GCF_027707845.1 Aeromonas sp. QDB14
TGGTGGCTATGACGGGATTCGAACCTGTGACCCCCGCATTATGAGTGCGATGCTCTAACCAACTGAGCTACATAGCCAACCGTGCTTCCAGTGAGTCGTTGCCTTGTCACTGTGCGGCCGGAATTATGCGTATCTGGCTCTGGGGCGTCAACCCTTTTTTTGTTTGAAAAAACGAATTTGGGTGCGTTTGGCGAGTTATTGGCCGCTGTCGTGCAAAAGCCCAACAATCTGGTTTTTTTTACGACATTCGCACCCAGATCGCGCCTCTGGCCAGATAAAAAAGAGGCCAGCAAATGCTGGCCTCTCATGGGGTTAGACGTTGAACAGGAAGTTGGTCTTGAGTGAGTCTCTATTGGTGTCATGAGGTCTCACCCTTTATTTAAATCTATTTATTATCAATAAATTAAATTGTTTTTTGTCTCGCGACGTTTCAGGTGGAATCACTGGTAGTCAGGTATTTTGTGTACGCAGTTGCGTACTCAAAATGCTATTGTGTACACAGCTTGAACAAAGGGGGCTAGGGTGGCGCTTAAGACAGATCGGGAAATCGCCAGTTTGAAGGCGGAGGATGGTCAACGGCAGGTGGTTGCTGTGGCTAGTGGTGCTGGTGGTGGGTTGTGTATCGAGGTTCGCAGTGGTGGGCGCTCTAAAACATGGCTTTACCGTTATCGTATCAATAATAAGGCCCGAAAATTCACATTGGGCTCTTACCCGGCAATGAGCTTGGCAACTGCGCGGGTTGAGCACGGTAAGGCTGTTGCTTTGGTTAAGGCAGGAGAAGATCCTGCGGCTGTTGCCAAAGCATCCAAAGTGAAGCGGTCTGCTATGCCGACATTTGATGCGTTTTTTGAAGAGTGGTTGGAGTGGAAGCAAGTTGCCAAGCCTGCCCGAGCATCTACCGTTGAAGCCTACCGTCATACTCACCGACTATATATAAGCAAAGCCATTGGTCGTCTGTTACTGAAAGATGTGACGCGAGCAGTGTTGTTTGCTCACTTATCTAAGGTTCGAGGGCGCAGCATACAGGCTGCGCGAAAGGCACTGACTATCTGTGCTCAGATGCTAGATCATGCTGTGAACCTAGAATTGCTCGAACTGAATCCAGCTCGAACCATTAAGCCATCAACAATTGGGGCTGAGGCGCCACCTCCTCGTCAACGTTGGCTTTGTCGTGAGGAAGTCGCTTCTTTTTGGCAAGGGCTATCAGAAGGAGGGTTCCATCCATCTCAGTCAAACTGTTTACGTTTGATTTTGTTAACTGGTGTTCGCCGTGGAGAAGCTACGGGCATGACCTGGGAGCAAGTTATTGGCAACAAATGGATCATTCCTGCCAGTAATACCAAGAATGGTAAAGAGCATGCGGTCACGCTTCATAAGATGTCTCTAGAGATCCTTGCTCATCAACGAGCTATTAGCAGTGGCAGTCCTTGGGTTTTTGAGGCAATAAGAGAACACGAAGCTGGACAAGGTCATATTGATGGCAATGCCCTTCGTTGGGTGATAAATAAGGTAAGGTCTATTTCTATGGCACAAAGTGAGCCATTCACCGTCCATGATTTACGGCGTAGCTTTGCTAGCTGTTGTGCAGAGTATTTGGATGCAAATGAAAGTGTGATTGAACTTGCTCTTAATCACAGCAAGCGAGATCGTCTCGTTGCTACTTATCAAGCGGGTAAACGTGCGGAACAGGTAGCTCGGCTTTTTGAACAATGGGGTGAGTATATTGAAAGACTCACAACAACAGAAAATATAATCCCAGACAATGTTGTTACTATAAACTTCAGGAAATAGATGCCATTGATAAATTACATCAGTTATATTTGAGGCTATTATAGTTCATGATTAATGTGAGGAAGTTTAGTTGCCAGTACTGGAACTATGGGTAAATACGGCAAGGAAACTAATTGGCGTTTCCTTGCCGTATTTTTGTAGAAAGTTCAAGTTCTAGTTTTAGTTATCTCATCATACTCAGCTCTGATAAGTGCTTCAACAATCGCATTCTTATTCTCACCTTTAGCACGACTGAGTTCATCAAGAATTTTACCAATATCATTTCTCATGTTAATGCTGTATTGTTTCTTTTCCTTGTTATTTTCTCTGTATTTACACTGGTCCCATGCTTTTTTCATGGTGACAAATATAAAATTGGACTTGTCTTCATTAAAAGAATAAAGCACGTCAAAGAATGAAATTATATCATCTGTTAAGTGTTTTGAATTTGGCAGGGTTAGTGATCTATACCCAAGGTTTTTTCTGTATAAATATTCACATAGCCATTCTGTTTTAGTATCTCTGTATTTTTCAAACCAATTTACCAATTTCTTATTTATAATGACACGGCGTGCATCATCTTTTATTGCATTATTTATTCTTGCTTTATCACTTTTGCTGACTTTCAACCTGTTAATTAAGCAAACTATTTTTTGCTTGGTTGCCTCTTCAATCACAATATTTCCCATGCCAGTGATCTGTTTGGCATTGTTGATATTGCTAGCAGGCATAAAAGTTAACTCAAAGTCATCATAGCATTGGTTGTCATCTAGTGGTTTACTAATCAAGTGTTCTAGTTGGCGCCATATATAAAAAATTGTTCTATTATCCTTTTCATTCAGCCAGATGTAATCTTCTTTTGTAAGACATTTTTCATTGAATTCATTTTTAATGATTTCAATAAGCCTATTGAGTCCATATGAATCACTGCATTTTATTGGATGCTGTGAAATGAAGTGTTGGCATGGGGGCATGTTCACCAAAGTGGTTAATTGGCGTTCCAATTCTGTGCGACAAGGCGTCCGCTCACTTGGGACATCGTTTATTTCACATACGCTGTACCATACATAGTCTGAAAATATTTCATCTCTTAACTGAAGCGTAATTATTTTGTCACGTAATGTATTTGGCATATTGCTCTCTCTCAAAAACTACATTGTAGTGTTTAATGAGTATTTTTGTGTATCTTAAATGGAGTTTTTTGTGATGGTTTTCACGAGTTTTTTAGGTATTGATAATCTCTCTTGATTTCAGCCATTATCGTGAGCATAGCCCTCTATAGGCTTGGTATGAGTAGATTGCGTTAGAGGTGGTGAGCAGCCAAGACAGTGAGCAGGCCATATGAGATGTAACCCGGCTCCATACGTAAACTATTACGGTGTTGCTCCAGCTATGAACCAATAGCGGGAGAGCAAGCCATGAAACTCATTAAACTGAAAGACGTTACCGAAATGACCACGTTGTCCAAAGCCACAATTTATCGTTTGATAAAGCAAGGTTCATTCCCTCGTCAAATTTCTTTGGGGCCAAGAGCTGTGGCGTGGCGGTTAAGTGATGTCATCGCCTGGATTGAGAACAGGTCCTTGAGTAGCTTCGTGTCGATGTAATAACTCAAGAGTATGTTGTCGTCTATGAATGAAGGTATTCACGTAGCACTTAAGCAAAAAGAACTGAGGATGCCGAGAGTTTTTAACCTCTATCTATTCGGTATATGTAATATACCTACCAACACGTTCTGCTATACCAGCAGCCCTACACGGGAATATCAGCCACACTAAGTGGCTATTGACCTGTACAGCCTAAGCAGCATTGCTCAGGCTTGACTCAATGGGTATGTCCGCTAGGGCTACATCATGTACAGGATCTTTAGCTACAACCAATTGAAATAGATAGAAAAAAGGCTTCGTTTGTGATCTGATTTAATCGCA
>NZ_JAPCJD010000145.1:0-3606 GCF_027707845.1 Aeromonas sp. QDB14
ATGACTCATGATGAACCCTTTTTCATGGCTCCAGATGACAAACATGATCTCATATCAGGGACTTGTTCGCACCTTCCTTAGCCCCAACACGTAAAGGGAACTGCGCCACACGCTTCCCTATCCCAGCTCAAGGTTCAATCGGCCTTTTTGTGCGTATTTTCGAGCCCCGAGGGCGTATCGGAGGCGCGGGGTTCGAGCGAATCAGTCAGCCACCGTCATGGCTACCGCAGGGGCTTGCGGCCGCCTCTGTGCCTGAGCATCTCATCCTGGATGTGCTGTTATGACTGACAGCGACCTTGCTCTATTTGAATCCTCAAGCTACCGCAATTTTCCTGCTGGAGAAAATGGATACACATGGGCTGAGTCACATTTTGACCGCCCAAAGGGGATTCGAGGGGATTCGAGGGGATCCGAGGGGATTCGAGGGGATTCAAGGGGATTCAAGGGAATTGTTGGCATCACCTCGGCAGAACAACCGCTTCGCGAGCTGCGCTCGCTCCTACAGTTGATCCAGATGACATCTGTGCATTTGGTGCTCGGTCAGGCAGCCCCGGCTTCTGGCTTTTGCCCTTAATCGCCGAAACTCGAAGCCGTCTGTCGGGCCGGGTGGCGGGGTGAACGGAATCGGTGCGCGGTCAGGATGACCGCAAAAGGGAGCGTCACGCCAGGGATGGCGTGTGGCTCCCGGCTGGTGGAGAGAACCCCAGAGCCCGGGGATTTCCCGACAGTCGGCATACGCCCAGCCGTAGGATTGTTAAGGACCGCGGATTCGGTCCTTACCCGCCCCCCCAACGGCAGGTTGGCAAATCGCCTCAGCCGACAGGGCGGAACCGGCCAAGTCGGAACTGAATCAAGCCGGAAACGGACAAACTCATCAATGAGTTAAGCCGAGATTAAGTCCCCTTCGACAAGCTCAGGGCGAACGGTTGCGCCGATGGCGGGTTCACCGAAACCAGCCGCCATCGGCCGGGTCGGGCAGCGGTCGACCGGCCCGGGCCGAGAGACAGGGAGACAGCCCTCGTCTCCCTGTCACACCAGCGTCATTTGGCTGTCATATTCCCCCTCTAGAGTCAGTACTCCAAAAACAAGAAGGGAGTTCCATAATGCGCTCGGGATTGGTTTTATCTGCACTGACAGCGGCCCTGTTGCTGGCGGGCTGTGGCGATGATGAGGCCGAAACAGCGGCCCCGCAAAGCGTGGTCAAGATTGGCGTCATCAGTGACGTGCATGTGTTCGATGCGGTCAAGCTGGGCGGGGTGCCGGGTGAGCCAGCCTATGAAGAGGCCATCGGCAAGGATCGCAAGGCCTTCTTGCAGAGCCAGGCCCTGGTGCAGTCGGCGCTGGATCGTCTGGTCGCGGCGGGCAATCAGGTCATTCTCATCACCGGCGATCTGACCAAGGATGGCGAACAGTACTCCCATGAGTGGTTGCGCGAGGCGATTTCCCAGGTGCAGGCCAAGGGCGTCAAGGTGCTGCTGATCCCCGGCAATCACGATATGAACAACCCCTATGGCACGAACGGCTCCATCTTCCTCGAGCAGAACAGTCTGGGGGCCGAGGTCGGATCCATAGCGCCTTATATGGAGCACACCGACGGTACGCCGCTGTATGACGTGCCACGCTTCGACCGCTTCTATGCCGACTTCGGCTTTAAGGATGCGGTGGCGCGGGATGAACACTCCTTCTCCTACGTCAGCGAGCCGGTGCCCGGCCTTTGGGTGCTGGCGCTGGATCTGGCCAATAGCTCGCTGCCGGAGGCGACCAGCAACTGGTCCACGGAGGCCGGACGGCAGGACTATCCGCCAACCGGCGGCTCGCTGCTGGCGCCGCAACGGGCGCAGACCTGGGCCTGGGTCAAAACCATGGCCGAGCGCGCCAAGGCCGAGGGCAAGGTGCTGCTGACCATGAGCCACTTTGGCGGCATCGAACACTTTACCGGCCAGAACCTGCTGATCCCGGACTATGTGCTGGATGGCGCGGGCAAGGCCTCCTACCTGCAGGGATTGCAGTGGTCGCCCTATGTCGAGACCTTCACCGCCGCCGATGGCAGCACCGGGCAGATCACCTATCAGACCAGCAGCGAATACGTGTCGCGGGCGCTGGCCGAGGCCGGGGTGAACCTGCTGCTGACCGGCCACTTCCATGCCAACGACATAGCGCGCCGCGATTATGGCAATGGCAACTTCCTGATCGACATCGAGACCGGGGCCACCGTCAGCTATCCCGCTTCCATGCGGCAGCTGGTGCTGGATTTGCCGGCCAAGACCCTGAGCGTGAATACCGATATCGAGGCGGTGCAAGCCGAGGTGCCGGAGGCCGATCTCGAAGGGCTGGTCGATGCCATGGCGGATAACCTGCTGGCGGCTCTGGGGCTGGAGGTGCCGGATTCGCTGGCCAATCTGCTGGATTCCCTGCTGCTCAAGCGGCCGCTGTGGAGCCTGATGTGCGACCTCTATCTGGTCGGTCAAGGGCTGGACCCGCAGGCCGATCAGGCGCAAGGGGAGGCGGCCATGCTGGCGGCGCTGCCGAGCGGCGTGACGAAAGACGAACTGCAGGCCACCACCCTGACCACGCTCATCTCCACCCTGCTCAAGGCCCACTATGCCGGGGATGAGGGCAGCAATCCGGCGCTCGGTGCCAGTCAGCGCTTTGCCATCGGCTGGCTGACCCAGGTCAATGCCACTCAGTTGCAGGCGCTGATGACGGCGCAGCTCACCGCCATGCAGTTGCAAGGTCAGGTGCCCGACAGCGTGCTGGCCCAGTTCAGCCAGATGGTGCCCCTGATCGGCCTGGTCGGTTACGGCGTGGTCAATGATCCGACCCCGGATCGCAACGTCCGCATCGACCTGACCACCGGCACCCTGCAAGCCCAGTAACTCCCTCGCAAGCAACCCCTGCTCACCGACCGGCGGCCCCTCGCCGGTCATTCTTTGGCTCTTCACCCTGAATTCATCACCTAAGGAAGGTGCGAATAAGCAGCGTTTTTCAAGATAGTTGTCGTGTAAACCTGTTTTAAGCTGCCTGTTTTTGCTCTGGTTCTGCCCGCTCAGGATTCAGCATCACGGCGCCGATCGGTGTCCAATTTCGCGTCTTGCCACTCCACCTCGATGGGTGTTGCGCCGGTGCGGCCTGGTACACTGCATCCCGTTTCGCCAGCAAGAGCTTATCTTCGCCCCGATGCCGTTCTCCCGGGGTGACGAAGCGAATTCGGCTATGCCGGTGCTCGTCGTTATACCAGGCCACAAAGTCACGCACCCACTCCCTGGCGGCCTCCAGACTGGCGAAGCCGTCTGATGGCCACTGTGGGCAGTACTTCAGCGTTCGGAACAACGACTCCGAGTACGGATTATCGTTGCTGACCCGCGGTCGTCCCCGCGAGGGCGTGACACCCAGGTCATGCATCTTGGTCAGCAGCGTGACCGACTTCATCGGCGCGCCGTTGTCCGAGTGCAAGACCAGTGGCTGCTTCCAGCACTGTTCACGCAACACGCTCCGTTGCAGCAGGGCTGCCGCTTGTTCGCCGCACTCCTGCTCATGCACTTCCCAGCCCACCCCTTTGCGGCTGTAGATGTCCTCTATCAGATAGAGGTAGTAATACTGGCCGCG
>NZ_JAPCJD010000146.1:0-3564 GCF_027707845.1 Aeromonas sp. QDB14
CTCATGATGAACCCTTTTTCATGGCTCCAGATGACAAACATGATCTCATATCAGGGACTTGTTCGCACCTTCCTTAGACCAGTGATACCGATACAAGCCAAAAGGAAGGGTGTCAACTTCATATCCATGTCTTCAGTTATCCCGATAGAAAATTGAATTTATGATGCAAAAACCGCATTAACTCATTGTTTATAAATGGAATAACACAATGAGGCTGTTTATTGTACTCATATGGGTGTTTTTTGATGTGTTCATATTCACAAATGCCTGGATTGTTTCCAGTGCGCTTGGCTGCATTCGGAATACAGTGCGGCCATGCCGCCAAAATTAGTGGACAACGAGGTGCTGATCTCAATCACCACAGTTTCCAACCGGATTCACACTGATCGCAATAGCCGTGCACTGGTCACATGCTCCGTTACTCCCTACAGAAGCGCACGTGCTTTCCGTTAGTCGAGGTACGTTCATCCCGCGACTGTTGTTGTTCGGGCGCAAAGTGAGATACCAAAAAACTCGTTTCTGATTACGTACATTCCAACCCGTTTGATTGTTATTGCCTATCATGCGCCCAGAGTAGGGAGTAACGGGGAATGGGCTATTTGTGACCAGAAAATTTGTCAATGCGATCAAATTAGTACGGCATCTACTGTGTGAACACTGTGGTACAACGGTGGTAACAGTGTGGCAGGTTTGTGGTCATAGAGTGTTGGGATTGTGGCAAGGATGGTGGTGATAATGTGGTTACAGGTTGGCTGCATTGTGGCAGCAGTGTGGCATTGTGCTCTCGTCAATTCCGAAAACAAGCTGCGGAATTAATCCCTTTCAGGTGCCATACCCTTAATGGCAGAGCGGCACGCGTCACTATCAGGGCGTTTGACATTGCATCCGGAACCTATTTTGCGCACAATGCGCATAAAATATGCTTCTTTGTTAATGTAACACGCTAATAGTGGCAAAGATGGCTATCTTCACCAATCATCTATAGCGAACCAATCTCATCGCTGCGCACGCAGCAGATATGGGTGCTGATGCATATCGCCCCTTGTCACCATGATGCAGTTGAGATTAATTCATGCTGATAACGCTGAAATATTTCCCGACAGGATAGAGAAAAAAATGACGCGATTGATAACGATGCTGGCGCTGGTGTTTGTCGCATCCGTTGCCTCGGCCACCCCCCTGAAACTGCCCTATTTGCCCAATCCGGAGGAAAATTACGAACTGGGCCTGCTCAAACTCGCACTCTCCTATAGCGAGGAGCCCTACCAGTTCAGCTTTGCCGCCGAGGAGCAGAACGACGAGAGCCGTATCGCCGAGATTGAGCGCGGCGGCCTGGATCTGTTCTGGGCGGCGACCAACCAGGATCTGGAGCGCCGTCTCTTGCCGGTGCGCATCCCCTTGTACAAGGGGCTGCTGGGCCACCGCCTGCTGGTGATCCGCCAGCAGGATGCGGCCCGCTTTGCCCCGATCCGCACCCTGGAGGAGCTGGCCAGACTCAAGGCCGGTCAAGGCCGCTTCTGGACCGACACCCGCATCCTCAGGGAGGCCGGGCTCAATGTGGTGACGGCGGTCAAGACCGCCAGCCTCTACCCCATGCTGGATGGCGGCCGCTTTGACTACTATCCGCGCGGCGCCGGCGAGGCATTGCGCGAGCTTGACGAGCAGCGAGGCTTCCCCCTGATGGTGGAACCTCACCTGCTGCTGATCTACAAGATGCCGCTCTACTTCTTTGTCAGCCAGCACAATGCTCAGCTGGCGCAGCGCATCGAGCAGGGGCTGGAGCAGGCCATCGCCGATGGCAGCTTCGATCGCTACTTTTATGCCCATCCTGCCATCAAGGCGGTGCTGCAAGGTTCCAACATGAAACAGCGCACCGCCATCTATCTGGATAACCCGGATCTGCCGGCAAGCACGCCGCTGCAGCGCGCCGAACTCTGGTTTGATTACACCCGTGAGGTAACTGAGTAATGCCAAAAACTCTTAATAGCAAGATCGTCTGCCTGCTGCTGGTGGCGGGCCTGCTGGGCACCCTGCTGGGCCTGACCGGTGGGCGTTGGGTGCTGGCGCGCCATCTACAGGCAGAATTTTCTGCCCAGACCGCCGCACTGGGCGAGTTGGCCCAGGTGGCACTGGATGAGCCTGTTTTTACCTATGACTATGAACAGGGCAAGAAGCTGGCCGAGGCACTGGTAAGCCAGCCGCAGATCGCCAGCATCCGCATCACAGACCACAGGGGCAAGTTGCTGGCCGAGGCGCAGCGCCCCGCCACCGGCGACTTGCTGGCGGCCCAGGCCGATATCCACCATGGCGAGGACGTCACGGGGCGGATGGAAATCCAGTACGACACAGGCCCGGTTGCCGCCAGCCTGGGGGCCCTGATGCAGGTGCTGATCGGCCTGATAGTGCTGCTGCTGGCCGGTATCTCGGCGCTGATTTTCATCGCCATGAAGCGCATCGTGGTCACACCGCTCAATGCCGTGACCCGCTTGCTGGAGCAGATGGCCAGTGGCCGTGGCGACCTGACCCAGCGTCTGCCCACCGGGCGTGACGACGAGCTGGGCCGTCTGGCCAAGGCATTCAATGCGGTGATGGTGACCCTGGCCGAGCTGGTTTCCGGGCTGACCCAGATCGGGCGCCAGGTCAACAGCTCCACCGACCGACTGGAGCAGGTGGCCGCCCAGACCCACGAGCATATCGAGCAGCAACAGCAGGAGATCGAACAGGTCGCCACGGCGCTGCACGAGATGTCGATGACCGCCAACGAGGTGGCCCAGCATGCCGAAACCACGGCCGAGGCCACCCACGAAGCGAATCGCTTTGCCAGCGAGGGCTATGCCCGAGTCCAGGAAAACTTCTCACTGATCGCCGCGCTGCGCACCGACATGGATGGTTCCGCCAGCCAGTTGCAGACGCTGCGCGAGACCTCCGCCGAAATCGGCAACATAGTGGTGGTGATCCAGAGCATCGCCGAGCAGACCAACCTGCTGGCACTCAATGCCGCCATCGAGGCGGCGCGGGCCGGTGAGCAGGGCCGCGGCTTTGCGGTGGTAGCAGACGAGGTGCGGGCGCTGGCCAGCAAGACCCAGCAGAGCACCAAGGAGATAGAGGTGATCATCCATCAGCTGCAACAGGCCTCCGATGTCGCCTACGACGGCATGCAGAAGAACCAGCAGGCGGTGCAGCACGCAAATGACATCGCCGCCTCGCTGCAGGAGGTGCTGCAGGGCATCGAATCACGCATCGGCAGTGTCAATGCCATGAATGCCCAGGTGGCGACCGCCGCCCATGAGCAGAGCTCGGTAGCTGAAGAGATCAGCCGCAACGTGGAGTCGGTCAAGGGGCTGTCGGTGCGCCTGGGCGAACTGGGGCAGGGCGTGACCGAACAGGCGCAGCAGGTTCGCCGTCAGAACCAGACCCTCAACGGTGAATTGGCCCAGTTCACACTGTAATTTGCCCCGCTAACGGCGCCCGGCCTGGGCGCCGTTTTTCTAGGGAAGGTGCGAATAAGCGGGGAAATTCTTCTCGGCTGACTCAGTCATTTCATTTCTTCATGTTTGAGCCGAT
>NZ_JAPCJD010000147.1:0-3404 GCF_027707845.1 Aeromonas sp. QDB14
AAGCCAACGACCGATGGTCGAGCGCGCAGCGCCGGTAAGGTGATGAACATCGGTGATCGTGCGTCCTTCATGTAACAGCAAGATGGCCATCAAGCGACGAGCATGTCCTTTATCACGGGTGGCATGGATGATTTTGTGAATGCGGCGCCGTTGTGGTCGTGGCAGAGGTGGTAGGATAGGCATCAACTCAGTCCTTTGGGTGTGGCTTGTTTTGTTTAGCGACTAATCAGATCGCACAAACTGGACTGAGTTCCCTTCCTCCGGTGATCTACTATTCGGAACAGCTATTTAGTTTATAATTCCCAAAATGCCCTATCCCGCATCATAGATACCTTTTTATCTCCATCGATATAGAGACTAAAGTGTTTATCCAGCTTGCGGATGGTTTCCATTAATTGTTCTTGCTCGGTCTTATCATCTTTATTAAAGATGGCCTTGATATCAGCATTCTTGATCTCGGCGACGCGATGCACCACCCAGGTCAAAATATAAGAGCCGTAGTTGTTTTCCCCGGTTTTAAAGTGACTCAAGTCCTGGGTTGAGAGGATCACCCCTACACCATACTCGCGCCCCTCTTTTAGGATCTTGCGCAGGCTGGGGAAGTCCTGCGACATGAAGTTGTCGGCCTCGTCGACCAGGATCATCTTGGTGATCTGGCGATAATCCCCGTTTACTTGCGGCTTGCCGCGCTTTTGCATCTGCGAATAGAAGAGATCCAGCGTCAGGGCTACCACCAAGTTCTGGATCTGGGGTGAGTAGCCCGCCAGCTCGATCACCGTCACCCCATCGAGCAGCTCATACAGGGAGCTCACCTTATCCGGCATGGTTTCGAAGATCTCGTAAGTGACCAGCGAGTCGAGCGCCGCGTAGAGAGAGTCCTCCTCCACCTTCTCCTGCTCAAGATAGAGATCCCATACCTGGGCCAAGGTGGGCGCTGGCCTTGACCAGGTGCTGGCGTCAGCTCTGTTGATCCCCGCCAGCTCATAGGCATCGAGGATCAACTTGCGCAGTCGCAGCTGCTGCTTGGGCCCGAGGCCAAAGGCTTTGGCCAGGGTCTCGGCAAACCCGGTCGCGGTATGCACCGGCAGCATCGGCATATCGCCATAGAGCGAGAGCGGATTGTACGGCAGGCGATACAACCGCAGCCGCTTGCTCTGGTTGGCCTCGCTAAAAGCATCATCCACATAGTCGGATTTGTAATCGAAGATCAGCAGGCCGATCCGTGCCCCCTCGACATTGTTGTCTTGCTGGCGCATCAGCTGGGTGATCAGCGACTTGGTAAACTGGGTTTTGCCGGTGCCCATGGTGCCAATGATGCCGGTATTGGTATTCATAAAGCGGGCGGTATTGGTCGGCTCCCAATAGAGGGGCGTTTGCCGCAAGGCCTCGTGGCCAAACAGGATACGCATGGGCTCGGTCGGCTCGATAGTCAGTCCGGTTTCTAGCACTACTAGGGTAACCGGATCGGTGTTTTGGGTATCAGTGGCCGGTGCCACTAGCGCCATATCCACCGCCTGATTGCCCCCTTCTTTTGGCTGCGGTTGAGAGCCAGATTCAGGCTCAGCCACCTCTTCTCTGGGCCCCAGCAGATATTGTTTTTCTACATGGCACAGGGTCACCAACTCATCAAGCGCAGGGGCGCTGCAGGCCTGAATAAGGCTTCCCAACAAGGCATAAGGCAATTCAACCTGCAATACGCCCCGCTCGGTCATCTGGTAGTGAGGTACAAAGAAGCTGTCGTTTTCGATATGGGCGACCACAAAGCCTTCGGGATAGTCGGGCACGCTGGCCAGGGTATATTCCCCTTTAAGCCACCACTCCCGCTCGGTCAGCAGCGGTGCAAGCTGCGCCGGCTGCATCACCTGATAGAGGCAAAGCTTGTCGACCTGCATCAGTACCTGACGAATAAAGAGACCACGGTAGAGCCGCGCAGCCAGAGTATTGGGGCCAAGCACCTCTTCCATCAGGTAACGTTTAAGCTCCAACGCCTGTTGCCCGGCATAGGCAAAGTCAGGTCTGACACCGGTCTTGACCTCCAGAGGCAACAAATAGAGTTGCTTGCCCTTGAAGCCGACAAAGAGCACGTCATCGGAAATGGCCCCTTTGCGATACCCATGCACCTGACGGGAGAACTCGCTGTCGCTCATCTTGAGGCCAACATTGCCGGAGACGCGGATCATCTCGGCCACGGAGAGGGGGACCCAGCAGATATCGGATTGCCGCAACAAGGCCGAGACAAACTTGTAAGCACCGATGATGCCGTTCTTCTCTTTGCGCTCCTTGTCGTTGGCCGTGAGCATCTTGAGCAGCCACTCGCCGTTGAAAGCATTGAATTCGGTGAGCAGCGTCTCCCCTTGTCCGTGACCCTCTTTTTGCAGCAAGCGTTTAAAGAGGTCTACCTGCTTGGTTACCGTGATGGCGTCATAACCGGCCGCACTGGTGTATTGATCCGAGTAGTGGATCAGCACCACATCCTGCTGACTGGTGAAGAAATCGAGGGTCACCTTGGGATCGATGATGGTGGTCCACAGTGCGCTGTCATAAGAGCGGGTCAGCAGTGCCTTGAAATCGGCACTGACCGCCAGCCCCAGGCTGGTTGCTAGATACTGGGCATTGCTCTGGCTGGCCGGTTGCCACAGGTTGCCCAGCAGGCGGGCCACCCGCAGCGACTGTATCCCTTGATAGGGCACGCCACGCAGACCAAAGGCGGTGAAATAGGCCGCCCCTTTCGTTTCGGCCGCTTCCCCGGCGATCAAGCCATCACACAGCACACCACTCAGAGCTTCATCGGTATTGATGGGATGGCACTCTACCGGCTCCTGGTTGCGGAAGAACGCCAGATGGGCATAGGCAAACTGCTCACGCTCGTTGGGCAGGGTGAACTTGCTGTAGGTCAGACGGCTGCGGATAAGGTCGATCAGCATATCGGCCTCAGCACGCAGCGCAGTGGTGTTCAAGCCAAGCCAAGCTTTCAGCTCGTCATAAGCGGCCGTTTCGGCAAAGCGGTCGAAGTCATTGAATTGCAACCGCTCATCGTAGAAGTTCACATGAATGGCGATCGCCTGCTCTTTGCGCAGCTTGAAGTGCTCGATCAAACCGAGGAAGAGCTCTGCCGCACTCGCCTGATTGATGGCATTGACGATCAGGGTGCTCTTGGCCCCGGCACTGAACAGCCGGGAATAGGCCTGGGTAAACTCGGCCAATTTGTCGCGCACCAAACGCTTGATGTAGCTGTAGCTCTCCTGCTTTTGTGGCACCACATCGAGCCAGAAGCTGTTCTCCCGCACCGGCAGCAAATGGGCGTAACCAGAGTCATTGTCATAGACGAACCTGATTACCCATGACCCTCAGCCAGCTTCAAGAGCCGATATGGCATCGGAGGGCTTGCCACGACTGCATGCCCC
>NZ_JAPCJD010000148.1:0-3321 GCF_027707845.1 Aeromonas sp. QDB14
TCGCCAGCCAGTGAATTGAGTGGTATCAACGGGTTGGGGAACGGCCATCCAGCGACGGATTTGATCAACAACGCCCATCCACGCAAGAACAAAACGGCCATCAACATCGAATACATGAAAGCCAGCATCCGGGCCAAGGTGGAGCACCCATTTCGCATCATCAAGCGACAGTTCGGCTTCGTGAAAGCCAGATACAAGGGGTTGCTGAAAAACGATAACCAACTGGCGATGTTATTCACGCTGGCCAACCTGTTTCGGGCGGACCAAATGATACGTCAGTGGGAGAGATCTCACTAAAAACTGGGAATAACGCCTTAAATGGCGAAGAAACGGTCTAAATAGGCTGATTCAAGGCATTTACGGGAGAAAAGATCGGCTCAAACTGAAAAAATGAAATGACTGAGTCAGCCGAGAAGAATTTCCCCGCTTATTCGCACCTTCCTTAGAATACCACCTATGGGCAGTTGATCTCTCGCCACCTACTCAACCATGAGTGGTGCACTTATTATCTGAATTTGCGGTTAAAAACTGGCCTAACTCTTGTATTGCTGCTAGAGTATTAGATAGCTATCTAATGCATTGTTACAATAATAATAGGAGTTTTAAATGGCTTGTTGGCGCTTTATTAGTAGTTTTTGGAGGGGTTATGGCTGGATATCGTAAACTCTGGTGGGTATTAATCACCGTTTTAGCAATTACCTTTGGTGTGCTGGGTTATTTTGGTGCAGAAGTTTACCGCTCTGCTCCACCTATTCCGGTGAAAGTAGTTAACCAAGACGGTAAGGTGTTAATGACCAATGAAAGTATTTTAGATGGTCAAACTGCCTGGCAATCTGTCGGGGGTATGCAGCTAGGCTCTATTTGGGGTCATGGTGCTTACCAAGCACCAGATTGGACTGCAGATTGGTTACATCGTGAATTACTGGCTTGGTTAGAGCTTGCCGCTCAAGATCAATATAACAAAGCTTATGACAGTTTAACGCCAGCTGAGCAAAATGGCTTACAGTTTGCGTTAAAAGAAGCTTATCGTACTAACACTTATGATAAAGCCACTGACACCCTAGTGCTGTCAAGTCGCCGTATACAGGCCATTGCAACAACTGCTGATCACTATATTAAATTATTTGGTAATGATCCGTCGTTAAGCGAAACCCGTGCTAACTATGCAATGAAAAACAACACCCTGCCTTCACTAGAGCGCAGAGAGCAAATGGTACAGTTTTTCTTCTGGACGGCTTGGGCTGCTTCAACTGAGCGTACTCCAGATGCAGCCACTTATACCAACAACTGGCCCCATGAGCCGTTAATTGATAATAAGCCTACAGCTGAAAATTTAATTTGGTCTTTAATTAGTATTATTTTATTAATTGCTGGTGTTGGAGCCTTGGTTTGGGCTTGGGCATTCTTACGCAAACACGATGACGAAGAGCCGGTGTCACCAAAGTTCGATCCTATAGCTAACCTTAAACTTACCCCCTCACAAAAATCGTTGGGCAAGTATATTGTAGTGGTAGTTGCACTATTTACCCTGCAAGTGTTCTTAGGTGGCTTTACTGCTCACTATACCATTGAAGGTGATGGTTTCTATGGTTTAAATACAACCGAATGGCTACCCTACAGCCTAGCCCGTACATGGCACTTACAAGCGGCTATGTTCTGGATTGCGACGGGATTTTTAGCCGCAGGTTTATTTTTAGCACCTATTATTAATGGCGGTAAAGATCCTAAGTTCCAAAAGCTTGGCGTAGATATTTTATTCTGGGCCTTAGTGGTTTTAGTGGCAGGTTCATTCGCCGGTAACTACTTTGCCATTATGCAAATTATGCCGCATGAATATAGCTTCTGGTTTGGCCATCAAGGTTATGAATACATTGATATTGGTCGCTTTTGGCAAATCATTAAATACATCGGCATTTTATTCTGGTTAGTGCTTATGCTACGCGCCATAGTGCCCGCCTTTAAAGCCCCAGGTGATAAAAACTTATTGGCTTTATTTGGTGCTTCGGTTATCTGTGTTGGTTTGTTCTATGGCGCCGGTTTATTCTACGGCGAACGGACTAACTTATCGGTAATGGAATACTGGCGCTGGTGGGTAGTTCATTTATGGGTAGAAGGCTTCTTTGAAGTGTTTGCTACTGTATCTTTAGCCTTTATTTTCCATAGTATGGGCTTAGTGTCACGCACTATGGCAACTAGTGCTAGCTTAGCCTCGGCATCCTTATTTATGCTAGGCGGTGTTCCTGGTACTTTCCACCACTTATATTTCTCGGGTACCACTACCCCGGTTATGGCCGTTGGGGCAACTTTTAGTGCCTTAGAAGTAGTGCCTTTAGTGGTATTAGGTTATGAAGCCTTTGAACAGTGGCGGATGAAAAACCGTGCGCCTTGGATGGCAGATTTAAAATGGCCATTAATGTTCTTTGTTGCCGTGTCATTTTGGAATTTGTTAGGCGCTGGCGTGTTTGGCTTTATGATTAACCCACCTATAGCGCTGTATTATATTCAAGGCTTAAACACCACGCCAACTCATGCTCATGCCGCATTATTTGGTGTTTATGGCTTCTTAGCCTTAGGCTTCTGTTTATTAATATTGCGCTACATTCGGCCACAGTTGCAGTTTGACGAAAAGCTAATGAAGACCGCATTCTGGTGGTTAAACGTGGGCTTAGTATTAATGCTATTCACTAGTTTATTACCAATAGGCTTTATCCAGTTTTATGCTAGTGCCACAGAAGGCTTATGGTATGCACGAAGTGAAGCCTTTATGCAAAGTGATTTACTGCATACACTACGTTGGATCCGCACTATAGGTGACGTGGTCTTTATCATAGGTGCCTTAGCGGTAAGCTGGCAAATTGTTAAAGGGGTGTTTGACACTAAAGCAGCTAAGCAAATTAGCAGCTAAGTTAAACAAACTAATAAAAAGCACTACAGCTTTGCTGTGGTGCTTTTTTCGCTTTAGTTCGAACTGAATTTAGTTGTTCTATGCTTAATCGTTATTCAGCGCTTAACCGATAATCTACCTATTAATGGTTGCATCGCTCCCCCCAAGATGGTCAATGTAAACCACAAATAGGTTTGATAAACTAAACAAAATAGTGATAGAGCTTGTTAAATATGAATATTGAATCTTATGCCGACTTAATCCGCGAAGCAAACGCTCAGACTGAGCCACAACGCTTAATGTTTGTGTTCGCCAAAGCAGAATTACCTAAAGGCTACACTGAAGAGCAACAGCAAAGGTTCCCCCGGTGTCAGAATAGTTGTCGCCTAATCTGAATAATCTAAATGTGAAGACCGGGGGCGGATAAAGAGTGTCGA
>NZ_JAPCJD010000149.1:0-3276 GCF_027707845.1 Aeromonas sp. QDB14
CCGAGAAACCCGAGCCGGAGCAAAAAGAGGCTGCTTAAAACAGCTTTGCGCGACAACTATCTTGAAAAACGCCGCCCGTGCCGACCTTGCGGATAAAAGACCCAGCCTATCAGGAAAAAATGGCGAATATCGACGCCGCGCTGGCCCGCTGTGATGCCGATAATCCGGTGTTTTATGAGGATGAAGTCGATATAGACCTCAATCCCAAATTAGGAGCCGACTGGATGTTCAGAGCGCAGCAAAAGCGGGTTGTCACACCGGGGCAGAATGCCAAGCATTATCTGGCAGGCGTTCTCCACGCAGGCAACGGAAGGGTACTTTACGTCAGCGGGATCAAGAAAAACTCATCGCTGTTTATTGCCATGCTGGAAAAGCTGCGCCACCACTACCGACGAGCCAAAACCATCACGTTGATCCTCGATAACTACATCATTCACAAAAGCAAACAGACCGAGCGATGGTTGAAGAAGAATCCCAAGTTCTGCCTGGTGTTCCAGCCAGTTTACAGCCCTTGGGTTAATCACATAGAACGGCTATGCACAAGTTACATGAAACCATCACGCGCAATCATCAACCTGATTACCCATGACCCTCAGCCAGCTTCAAGAGCCGATATGGCATCGGAGGGCTTGCCACGACTGCATGCCCCAATTCAACAAACATACTCTTGAGGTCAAAACGATGATTAAACCGGAAGCAGTATTCAGCAAGATGCCTTGGTAAATGCTTCGCTCCGAGCTTATGGCAACCGCGAATTCAACTTCGAAGTGCAATTCCCGATTAAAAATCAGGCTGCTTTCAGAAGTTCGTCAAAAACCACCTGTGGCTGTTTAAATCCCAAGCATTTGCGCGGCCTGAAGTTCAGCCGCTTTTCGACGGCTGACAGTGCCTCTGCTGTCACCACACTCAAATCACTGCCTTTGGGCACATATTGCCGCAGCAGACCATTGCTATTCTCATTCTGTCCCCGTTCCCATGCACTGTATGGATGCGCAAAGTACACCTGCGCTTCCAGCTCTGCTGCAACACGTTCATGTTCGACAAACTCGCTACCATTGTCAGCTGTGATGGTATGGACATGTGCCTGGTAGGGTTTCAGCATGCTGATAATGGTGTCCGCCACCGCGCTGGCTGTTTTGCTGGGAACGTATTGAACCAGGTAGAGCCGGCTCTTACGCTCCAACAGACTCACTATTGCACCGCTGCCTTGCTTACCCAACACGGTATCGACTTCCCAATCTCCCACACGGCTCCGCTCATTGACTATCGCAGGGCGTTCATCAATCGATACCGGATTGGGAATGACACTGCGTTTGCTGTCTTACCCTTGCGATAGCGTTTGTGACCCTGACGCAGATGCCGGTATAGCGTGCCACCGTTGGCCTTGTCGCGTGCCACATAGCGGTATATCCACTCGTGGCTAACCGGGCAGTTAATCATGTCTCCAACGCCACTGATTTGCTCGGGACTCCAGTCCGCGACCAGCGCCATGCAAACAAAGTCGATGGTATCAGACGGGACAGTACGCTTCTGACTCGTCAGCCGTCGTGCCGTGGCAAGTTGGTGAGCCTGCTGCGGCTGATAGGCCTGCCCAGCACAATTACGACGAAGCTCACGACTGATAGTCGATGGATGAACCCCGAGCTGTTTGGCAATGCGGGCCTGTGACAGGCCATGGTCACGGAGGCAGGCAATCTGGTATCGTAGCCCCTCGGTCAACTGCTGGTATTTCATGGTGTATCGCTTTGTTTCTTTGGCGAGAAGAAGCGTACCCTAACTGGTAGTTGACCGCCTCTCTCCTATGCACCATGGGCATTGCACTTATTATCTGAATTCACGGATGCCGATTCTCACTATTCAAGCCAAATTAAATCTTTTTATGCGATACATACACGATTTCTACCTTCGTTTTTTGCATGATATAAAGCACTATCCGCTTCTAGTAGTAATGTTTCTTCAGTCTTTATATGTGAGGTATTATCTGAACAGGCAATACCAAAGCTCATGGTGACAGAAAAATTGCCTTCATTCCTTTCAAACTTTAGATCAGAAATTGCTTGACGGATACGCTCTATAATTAACAGAGCATCTGTGGCATTGGTTTCACCCAGTATAATTAAAAACTCCTCACCACCATAACGCCCAACACAATCATGACTCCTTAAGTGGTTAGTTAAACTTTTACTGACCTCCTTCAGCGCTGTATCACCAGCAACATGACCATATGTGTCGTTGACATGTTTGAAATGATCTATATCAGCAAGTATTACAGTAGTAGGCTGTTTTTTTCTTGTGTCTTTTTCGATGGTGTTTTTTAGGAATTCCATTATAGCGCCCCGATGAAAAACACCAGTAAGTGCATCCCGAGAAGACTGCTCTTTGAGTTGCGCCAATGCATTTACCAACTGATTGTTTATGTCATAGATGCGTTGATAAAGACGGCTTTTTTCGACTAAAAATGATATTTGCCTTGCAAGGTTAATAAATATTTTTTGGTGGGCATCAATGTATGTGTTTTTTTCTTTGCTAGAGAAGAAAATGAAACCGATAGGCTTACCATCTGCAATGAGCGGGCAGGTTAAACTTGATTGAATGCCTTCAGCAACTATTAATTTAGTTGATAATGAGTTAGGGTTTTCAGCTAAATATAGTTGCAGGTCGTTAAGAATGCGGGGTTGTTGCGTGGTTAGTATCCCCTCTAAACTACTACCACTTAAAAAAGCAGTATATCCATTTTTGATCATTACTTTTTCTGGGTAATTGCTTTTTGTCCAATGAGCGAAAACCCGCTCATAATCATCAGATATTAATGCGCAGCCGATCCTATCGTAAGGTATTATTTCATGAAATGTGTCATATATGCGATTTAAAACCTCATCAAGAACACTGCCTTTACTGATTTCAGTGGATATTTCTTGAATTTTATTAAACCCATCAAGTCGGGCATCAAGCCAGGCAGCCAACTGAACAAGATCAGATTCAAAATCGAGAATGGATTCTATGTTGGTATCCTTCGGGAAAGATAAGGAACATTTGCCTTGTTTAATTTTTTTTATGGCTTCTCTGTATGAAGCTAACCGTTGAACTGATAGTGTTACATCGTTCATATCTTCTCCTTATCGGTACTGCGTTGACTTTTTGTAGCATAACGTCTGTTTAATCGATGATGCGAATAATACCTTGAGATCGTGATCTCCATCTAAATAACTGATCCCAATAGTGCTACACCTTCGCTGTACCATAGCCATTCCCCGGGAAAGGAGACACGGTATCCAT
>NZ_JAPCJD010000150.1:0-3226 GCF_027707845.1 Aeromonas sp. QDB14
TATTGAACTGTCAGGAGCTGGCTGCACAACAGCCATTACGCCCAATCAACTGGTGCAGTCGTCTTCTGAAAATGACAATCCAGTTAGGGTATAGCTCAACCTGACATAGAAGCAAAAACTCAACCACCTTCTACCAACTCTCCGAACAGCTCCTTGACCTTTGTTTTCGCATCAGCAAGTGCAGTTCTGCCTTGTTCAGTGATGTCATAAACACGCCGTTCACGTCGCCCGGTGCGTTCGTGGCGTGAGGTCAGATAGCCTTTTTTTTCCAGGCCGTGCAGCATCGGGTACACGGTGCCAGCGCTCATCTCGTAGCCGTGTCGGCGTAGCTCTTCGATGATCCCCAGCCCAAAGACAGGTTCCTCGGCTGCATGGTGAAGGATGTGCAGGCGGATCAAACCGCCGTAGAGGTCTTTGTCAGTCATTTTTTGTGCCTCACAGAGCGACGCTCAACAGCCACCCAGCTGCACCGCTACCGAGGACAACCAGCCACGGCGGGAGCTTCCAGAACATAAGTGCGACAAGGGCAACTAATGCCAAGCCGAAGTCTTGCGGCTGAAAGATGGCGCTAGTCCATACAGGCTGATACAGCGCGGCCAGCAGCAAGCCGACTACAGCGGCATTGATCCCGGCCAGCGCAGCTTGGATGCCTGTATTGCGGCGCAAACGCTCCCAAAATGGCATTGATCCGACGACCAGCAAGAACGAGGGCGCGAAGATAGCCAGCAGACACACAATGCCGCCGATCCAGCCCGACGGGGCGGTGTTCATCGAGGCACCAAGAAACGCGGCGAACGTGAACAAAGGGCCGGGCACCGCTTGAGCTGCCCCGTACCCCGCGAGAAAGGATTCATTGTTGACCCAGCCGGAGGGCACCACTTCGGCTTGCAGTAATGGCAGCACAACGTGACCACCGCCGAACACCAGTGATCCGACACGATAGAAGGAATCCACCATTGCCATGGTTTGACTTGGCATCAGTTCGGCCAACACCGGCAGGCCAATCAGCAAGACAAAGAACAGCGAGAGCCAAAGCACGCCGGCCCGGTGACTGACCGTGATAGGTAGGGGGTCATGCTCAACAACTTTCGCTGGCTTGAACAATAACCGGCCTGCGATGCCTGCGATAGCAATCACGCCAACCTGTCCCCACGCGGACGGCACAAGTAAAACGACGCAGGTAGCAATTGCCATGATGGTGACTCGCAGCCCATCCGTGCATAGGTTACGCGCCATGCCCCATACTGCTTGAGCGACCACGGCCACAGCCACCACTTTTAAGCCATGCAACGCGCCCTGCGAGACGTAATCGCCATAGCTGGAGATGCCGAGCGCAAAAAGGATCAAGGCTATGGCAGACGGCAGCGTGAAGCCAGCCCAAGCAGCCAGCGCCCCGCTGTATCCAGCCCGAGACAGTCCTACCGCTATGCCGACCTGGCTGCTTGCAGGCCCTGGCAAGAACTGACAAAGCGCGACCAAGTCAGCATAGCTCCGTTCGGAGAGCCAGCGCCGCCGTGTGACAAATTCGGCGCGGAAGTAGCCCAAGTGCGCAATGGGGCCGCCAAAAGATGTCAATCCAAGCCGCAGAAAAATAAGAAAGACCGACCATGGTCTGCTGTCATCGGTAGGGTTATTCGTCATACTTTCGCCTTCATGATCTGCAACGAGTTGATCAATAATAAGCGAAATTCGATAACGAAATTCGATATAAATCTAGAAAAAAATACCTCTATGTGTACTACGCAGTTTTAGCTGTGGCTTTCACAGGAGCACGCTTACTTACGGCTTAGCGTGCTTTATTTAATGAGATGGTCACTCCCTCCTTCCCGGTACTATGCTGAGGACAGGCTTTCATTCGGAGAACTATCATGGAAAACATTGCGCTCATTGGTATCGATCTGGGTAAAAACTCTTTCCATATTCATTGCCAGGATCGTCGCGGGAAGGCTGTTTACCGTAAAAAATTTACCCGGCCAAAGTTGATCGAATTTTTGGCGACATGCCCCGCTACAACCATCGCAATGGAAGCCTGTGGCGGTTCTCACTTTATGGCACGCAAGTTGGAAGAGTTGGGGCATTCCCCAAAGCTGATATCACCACAATTTGTCCGCCCGTTCGTTAAAAGCAATAAAAACGACTTTGTCGACGCCGAAGCTATTTGTGAAGCTGCATCGCGTCCGTCTATGCGTTTTGTGCAGCCCAGAACGGAATCTCAGCAGGCAATGCGGGCTCTGCATCGTGTCCGTGAATCCCTGGTTCAGGATAAGGTAAAAACAACCAATCAAATGCATGCTTTTCTGCTGGAATTTGGCATTAGCGTTCCCCGAGGAGCTGCCGTTATTAGCCGACTGAGTACCATTCTTGAGGATAATAGTTTGCCTCTTTACCTCAGCCAGTTATTGCTGAAATTACAACAGCATTATCACTATCTTGTTGAGCAGATTAAAGATTTGGAATCCCAGTTGAAACGAAAGTTGGACGAAGATGAGGTTGGACAGCGCTTGCTGAGCATTCCCTGCGTCGGAACACTGACAGCGAGTACTATTTCAACTGAGATTGGCGACGGGAAGCAGTACGCCAGCAGCCGTGACTTTGCGGCGGCAACAGGGCTTGTACCTCGGCAGTACAGCACGGGAGGTAGGACGACATTGCTGGGAATTAGTAAGCGAGGTAATAAAAAGATCCGAACTTTGTTGGTTCAATGTGCCAGGGTATTCATACAAAAACTGGAACACCAGTCTGGCAAATTGGCCGATTGGGTCAGGGATTTACTGTGCCGGAAAAGCAACTTTGTCGTCACTTGTGCTCTGGCAAACAAGCTGGCCAGAATAGCCTGGGCCCTAACGGCACGACAGCAAACTTATGTAGCATAACGGCAGAAATACACCGGTTTAAAGAATTACTGATCTGGTTTTGCGAATACTGATATTGATGATACTAACGGCCCACCGGCCTGTTGAGGAACCTGTAAAACGGAAAGGCTCATTGAAGCCGTATATTTTCTGGAGGTTCATCAGGCGCGGAACTCATCAAGGCGCGGGAATAAAATCCCATTCAGACGCCGGATAGATTCAAGCAAGCCAACTTGTCGTCAAAATCGGTGTTGCAAAAACGGGAGTGACCATAGATTCCGTTTTCTGAGGCGATCCCTAGGAGCTCGGATCTCAGGACGAAGGTCTCCGCGAATGTCCGGTCGATCCGCGCGACGTCCCAGGCGGGCGTTCCC
>NZ_JAPCJD010000151.1:0-3167 GCF_027707845.1 Aeromonas sp. QDB14
AACGGTCTAAATAGGCTGATTCAAGGCATTTACGGGAGAAAAAATCGGCTCAAACATGAAGAAATGAAATGACTGAGCCAGCCGAGAAGAATTTCCCCGCTTATTCGCACCTTCCCTTGGCGAAGCCACGCTGCATGTTGAGGCCGTGGTCGCCGTCGCCGATGTCGGTATCCAGCGCGGTGAGGTAGTCACGCTGCTCGGTGAAGATGTGCTCGCAGTCGAGCAGCCAGTTGACGATCTGATGCTTGCTTAACATGAATATTCCTCAGCAGCCGCGCCGCAGGGCCGGGGTGTGAACGGGGGCATCCCACAGGGTCATCAGCTCGTCATCCACCTTGAGCAGGGTGATGGAGATGCCGGTCATGTCGAGGGAGGTGCAGTAGGGGCCGATGAGGTTGCGCACCAGATGAATGCCCGCCTCTTCGCACAGGGTGGCGAGGCGACCATAGACGCCGTAGAGCTCGGAGACAGGGGTGCCGCCGAGGCTGTTGACCAGGACGATGACCCTGTCACCCCCATTGAGCGGCTCGATAAAGGTGTGCTCTTCCTGCCAGCTGCCGGTGGCTCTGTCCCAGTGGCGCAGGGTGCGGCCATAGGGGCTGTTGTCGGTCAGCTCCTTGAACATGTCGTCCACCAGGGCGTTGAGGTCGGTGAAGGGACGGCGTTCGATGCCCGGCTCGCCGTGAATGCCCACGCCGAACTCCACCTCGTTGTCAGCCAGGGTGAAGGAGGGTTTGCCGGCAGCAGGCACGGTGCAGGCGTGCATGGCCACGCCTATGGTGCGGCTCTGGTTGTTGATGCGACGGGCCAACGCCTCGCAGCGCGCCAGATCGTAGCCCGCCTCGGCGGCGGCACCGACCAGCTTCTCGCACAGCACTGTCGTGGCAACCCCGCGGCGGCCAGCGGTGTAGAGGCTGTCCCTCACCGCCACGTCGTCATCGATGAGGGCGAAGCCCACCTTGACCCCGTCACCGTGCAGCAGCTCGACCGCGGTCTCGAAGTTGAGCACGTCGCCTGTGTAGTTCTTCACCAGAAACAGCACGCCGGCGCCGCCGTCGACGGCCTGACCGCACTCGTACATCTGATCCGGGGTCGGGGACGTGAAGATCTCGCCGGGGCAGGCACCATCCAGCATTCCTTTGCCCACCAGGCCACCGTGCATGGGCTCGTGGCCGCTGCCGCCACCGGAGACCAGCGCCACCTTGCCCGTCACGGGGGAATCGGCGCGGGTGATGTAGTGGGGTTCGATTCGCACCTTGAGCTCGGGGTGGGCAGCGGCCATCCCCATCAGTTGTTCACGGACCACGGCATCGACAGCGTTGATCAGCTTCTTCATGGCTCACTCCTTGGCTTGCCACCACACGGGTGGACAGATGGTTGATGCAGCCAGTCTAGCGAGCCATAGGGGGATAAAAATGACAGGGGTTTCGGTTCGGATCTGAAACAACAAACAAAGCCTGACGTTTCAATCTGAAACGAGCGGATGGGGAAGATCCGGGAAAGTGTTAGCCGCCTCACAGCCATGAAAAAGGGCCCCGCAGGGCCCTTCTCGATAGCGTGAGGATTAGATGGCCCAGCCACCGGCGTAGAAGATCACCAGGGCCACAGCGATGATGACGGTGCCGATGTTGAGCTTCTTCCACTCGGCGGCAAACAGGCGGCCGACCACCAGGGCCACGAAGCCCAGCATGATACCGGTGACGATGTTGCAGGTGAGCACGATGAAGACGGCGCACAGCATGCCGGAGAGGGCATCGACCGAGTCGTTGAAGTCCAGTTTGGTGACGTTGCCCAGCATCAGCAGGCCCACATACATCAGGGCCGGTGCGGTGGCGTAGGCCGGTACCAGATAGCTCAGCGGGGAGAGGAAGATCATCAGCAGGAAGAGCACGCCGACCAGGGTGGCGGTCAGACCTGTCTTGCCGCCGGCAGCGGTCCCTGCGGCGGATTCGATGTAGACGGCTGCCGGAGCACCACCCACCACGCCCGCCACCATGCTGCTGACGGAGTCCGCAGTCAGGGCCTTGCCACCGCTGATGATGTGACCACGCTCGTTGATGAGGCCAGCCTGACCGGCCACGGCACGGATGGTGCCGGTGGCGTCAAACACGGCGGTCATCACCAACGCCAACACGGTCGGAATCACCACCGGATTGAGGGCGCCCAGCAGATCCATGCTGCCCACCAGGGAGCCATTCTCGCCACTCAGGCTCGGCATGGCGAAGAAGCCCTGCCAGGTCACTTTCGGATCGAAGATGAGGCCGAGGATGGAGATGGCGATGATCACCATCAGGATGCCGCCCGGCACCTTGCGGCGCTCCAGACCGAAGATGGCAGCCAGCCCCAGCACCGTCATGATGACCGGGAAGGCAGTGATCTCGCCGAGCTGCACCGGCAGGCCAGCCCCTTCATTCTTGATCACCATGCCGACCCCGTTGGTGGCGATCAGCAGCAGGAACAGGCCGATACCGATGCCGGTACCGTGGGCGATGCCGGAGGGAAGGTTGTCCAGGATCCACTGGCGCACGCCGGTGACGCTGATCAGGGTGAACAGCACCCCCATCAGGAAGATGGCGCCTAGCGCGACCGGAATGCTCAGCCCCTGACCCAGCACCAGGCTGAAGGCGGTAAAGGCGGTGAGAGAGATGGCACAACCGATGGCCATCGGCAGCTTGGCCCAGAGCCCCATCAGCAGGGAGCCGAAGGCGGCGATCAGACAGGTCGCCACAAACACCGGGCCCTGCTCAAAACCGGCTGCGCCCAGCATGTTCGGCACGACGATGATGCTGTAGACCATCGCCAGGAAGGTGGTCAACCCGGCCAGCAGCTCCTGTCGCACCGTGCTGCCACGCTGGCTGATGGAGAAATAGGAATCCAGAAACCCGCCATTGCCGGCGCGGGCCGTCGTTTGTTGCGTTGCCATAGTTCATCCTGAAAGTGTGAAGGAAATCGTTTGCTTGCTGGCGCGCAAAATAGCAAGAATTTGACGAGATTGCAGCGGATAAGCCCCCATTTCCCCGAAGTTTTTCATAAAAGGGCTCGTTGGAGGCCTCATTTTCCATGAGAGAGGCCCATCCCAAGCTTCTACACTCCGGCGTTTTTCAAGATAGTTGTCGCGCAAAGCTGTTTTAAGCAGCCTCTTTTTGCTCCGGCTCGGGTTTCTCGGG
>NZ_JAPCJD010000152.1:0-3061 GCF_027707845.1 Aeromonas sp. QDB14
AAGCAGAGAAAGTCGATACAGAACAGGACCTTGGAAGGCGTTTTAAATGGACTCGCCGCTTAAGGTCCTGTACATGAGCAATCCTAAGTGTTGTGGTTGTGGAAATTTTATGCAGAATAAAAATGTTTACAAAATCAGTAACAAGTTTTATCAAGTTTTACTCAAAATGACTGGTCTAAAAATAAGCAGGAAAGAGCTGATACGATTGGCTATGGAGGTCAATGACTTGGCTGTGTATCAGGCATCAGGCTTGGTTGACCGCCATGTATATAGCTTGAAAAAACAGGATGCAGTGAAAGCTAATGGGCCAAAAAATAATCGGCATTATATTTTTTCAGATGATCTTCTGGGCAGTTTACAAGCATCAATCAAAGGCGATAATTATGATCTAGCAAGTGAGTTGAGGTCTCTGGAAGAAGAGCTTCTGTTGACTCGTTATGAGTTACAAGCCTACCGCGAGATACTTGAAAAACTACCTCAAGAGAAGCAAAAAATTACTTGTTTGCATAAAAATGCATCAGAAAAAATCTACCGGTTGAATGGGAAAATTAGAGCGGTAAGTCAATTGGTGATGATGTAATTAAAAGGTATAAATGAAAGAGGCGTTTTATCGAAAAGAAGCATACCTGAGTCGGCCATAGCGCAAGAAGCGATGCCGCCAACGGAAGGCGGTGGCCAATAGATACTGTGTTCCTAGGCGGCTTATTGATTTGAACAAATTATGTGCATTTTGTGCTGAGCTACTAATGAAAATACCTGCTGTTACGGCTCAACGATAAGGATGACCCGATGCAGAATCTTGTATTGAGGAAAGCAACGCATGAAGATATGGACGACATACTGCGTTTGCAAATTCCCGTGTTCAAGGGAGAGCAGGGGATCCCTGACGAATTGATCCCTATTCCAGCTGAAAAATCGCCACAATGGTGGTGTGCAATTATGAACTCCACAATTGTTGGTGCCGTTGCAGCCTGGAAATAATGCGATGAAACTCATTGGGGGCGATTTGCAACAATGCAAAATTTCAGAGGGTATCAAATAGGTTCTAGCTTGGCTCGGTTTTCACTGCACGAACTTTTCGCACAATCTGTAGATGAAATCCATATGGATGCAAGAGATATCATCGTTAAGACCTTAAACCGAATGGGTGGCTTAGTTGTGGGAGACTCAATGCCATTTTATCGAGGGACGGTGACACCCATGATATTAACCAGAAGTGGTTTAATATTTAATAGATAAAATACTGACGATACATGTATATATTTGAAAACACTATCCATAACTATAAATTAGAGTTGACACATAGATAGCATCATTTATTACCATCCTCAATGGGTGTATGCTTTTTTTCATCTAACTGTGCAGAAAATCCAAATATTAATGATTTCAGCCCGAAATGGAAGGCCATTTCAGCAGAGGTTCTCGCCTGAATATTAAATGCCTCTTGTAATAATGGTGGTGCAGCGTCTATCACATGATTATTTTCTATCTGGTTTGTTGCTTGCTCCTCTAATACTGCACCCAACGTAAAATGGCTGATAGATTGCAGAATGAAAAGAGCCTCCTCGACCGAAAACCCTGCATCGCATAGACAGCGTAGTTGCGCCTCTGCTTGTTCAAACTGGGGGGGCGTAGGAGAGGTCCCTATATGCAATCGGGCTCCATCACGATGGACCAGTAATGCTTTACGGAAACTCAGAGCATTTTCCTGGAGAAACTGCTGCCAACTCTCAGTCGGTAACGGTGCTGAACGGGTGTGATGCTTCGCCAGTATTGCCTCTGAAAGCATGTTCATAAGAGTCTGCTTGTTGCGCACGTGCCAATACAGAGTCGGTTGCTCAATTTTTAGGGACTGCGCCAGCTTACGCGTAGTCAAGCCCTCTAGCCCTTCGCTGTCCAGCAGGGTGAGCGCCATTGAAATTACGTCGTCCAAGCTTAGTCGTGCCATCACTATCTCCTTTTGCTGTTGACAATCTATCACTGATAGAGTTATTTTTCAAACCCTATCATCGATAGAGAACGTTAACTATGAACCGCACTGTGATGATGGCACTGGTCATCATTTTTTTAGATGCTATGGGGATTGGCATAATTATGCCTGTCTTGCCGGCGTTATTACGGGAGTTTGTTGGAAAGGCTAATGTTGCAGAGAACTACGGTGTTTTATTGGCGCTGTATGCAATGATGCAAGTGATTTTTGCCCCTCTTCTCGGCCGCTGGTCAGATCGCATAGGTCGTCGCCCTGTATTATTACTTTCACTTTTAGGTGCAACACTGGACTACGCATTAATGGCAACAGCCAGCGTAGTGTGGGTGTTGTATCTGGGACGCTTAATTGCTGGTATTACCGGTGCGACTGGAGCTGTTGCAGCCTCAACAATTGCCGATGTCACACCTGAGGAATCCAGGACACATTGGTTTGGTATGATGGGTGCCTGTTTTGGTGGCGGTATGATTGCTGGACCAGTCATTGGTGGTTTTGCAGGTCAACTTTCGGTACAGGCACCGTTTATGTTCGCTGCTGCTATTAACGGGCTGGCATTTCTGGTCTCCCTATTCATTTTACATGAGACCCATAATGCTAATCAGGTTAGTGACGAGATAAAGAATGAAACAATCAATGAAACCACATCCTCCATACGCGAGATGATCTCCCCATTATCGGGATTGTTAGTTGTCTTTTTCATCATTCAATTGATTGGCCAAATCCCCGCAACATTATGGGTTTTATTCGGAGAAGAGCGCTTCGCATGGGATGGCGTAATGGTCGGTGTTTCATTGGCTGTGTTCGGGCTGACACACGCACTGTTTCAAGGACTTGCTGCTGGTTTTATCGCTAAACATTTGGGAGAACGGAAAGCTATAGCGGTTGGCATTTTGGCTGACGGTTGTGGCCTATTTTTATTGGCGGTCATTACACAAAGCTGGATGGTTTGGCCGGTTTTGCTGTTACTAGCTTGTGGTGGCATCACACTTCCCGCCTTGCTGCATATTCCGGCCGATCATGAACACCAATTCCGATTCAACGTGAACACCATTTCCGGACCAATGTGAACGCTCA
>NZ_JAPCJD010000153.1:0-2860 GCF_027707845.1 Aeromonas sp. QDB14
CGACACTTCTTGGGGTTGTATGGTTAAGTGACTAAGCGTACATGGTGGATGCCTTGGCAGTCAGAGGCGATGAAGGACGTACTAACCTGCGATAAGCCGTGAGCAGTCGGTAAGAGACATTACGACTCACGGATTTCCGAATGGGGAAACCCACTTAGCATAAGCTAGGTATCGCTACGTGAATACATAGCGTAGCGAGGCGAACCGGGAGAACTGAAACATCTAAGTACCCCGAGGAAAAGAAATCAACCGAGATTCCCTCAGTAGCGGCGAGCGAACGGGGATTAGCCCTTAAGCATCTTGGAAGTTAGTGGAACGGTCCTGGAAAGGCCGGCGATACAGGGTGATAGCCCCGTACACGAAAACAACCTTGATGTGAAATCGAGTAGGGCGGGACACGTGACATCCTGTCTGAATATGGGGGGACCATCCTCCAAGGCTAAATACTCCTGACTGACCGATAGTGAACCAGTACCGTGAGGGAAAGGCGAAAAGAACCCCTGTGAGGGGAGTGAAATAGAACCTGAAACCGTGTACGTACAAGCAGTGGGAGCCCTTCGGGGTGACTGCGTACCTTTTGTATAATGGGTCAGCGACTTACATTTTGTAGCGAGGTTAACCGTATAGGGGAGCCGTAGGGAAACCGAGTCTTAACTGGGCGTCTAGTTGCAAGGTGTAGACCCGAAACCGGGTGATCTAGCCATGGGCAGGTTGAAGGTTGAGTAACATCAACTGGAGGACCGAACCCACTAACGTTGCAAAGTTAGGGGATGACCTGTGGCTGGGGGTGAAAGGCCAATCAAACTCGGAGATAGCTGGTTCTCCCCGAAAGCTATTTAGGTAGCGCCTCGGACGAATACTACTGGGGGTAGAGCACTGTTTGGGCTAGGGGGTCATCCCGACTTACCAACCCCATGCAAACTCCGAATACCAGTAAGTACTATCCGGGAGACACACGGCGGGTGCTAACGTCCGTCGTGAAGAGGGAAACAACCCAGACCGCCGGCTAAGGTCCCAAAGTTCTGGTTAAGTGGGAAACGATGTGGGAAGGCTCAGACAGCTAGGATGTTGGCTTAGAAGCAGCCATCATTTAAAGAAAGCGTAATAGCTCACTAGTCGAGTCGGCCTGCGCGGAAGATGTAACGGGGCTCAAACCAGGCACCGAAGCCGCGGATTCACACTAAGTGTGAGTGGTAGGGGAGCGTTCTGTAAGTCTGCGAAGGTGTGTCGAGAGGCATGCTGGAGATATCAGAAGTGCGAATGCTGACGTAAGTAACGATAAAGGGGGTGAAAAGCCTCCTCGCCGGAAGACCAAGGGTTCCTGTCCAACGTTAATCGGGGCAGGGTGAGTCGACCCCTAAGGTGAGGCCGAAAGGCGTAATCGATGGGAAGCAGGTTAATATTCCTGCACGACTTGTAATTGCGATGGGGGGACGGAGAAGGCTAGGTGGGCCAGGCGACGGTTGTCCTGGTGAAAGTGCGTAGGTGGTGTTTCTAGGCAAATCCGGAGACACAACACTGAGACACGAGACGAACGCACCACGGTGCGGAAGCCATTGATGCCCTGCTTCCAGGAAAAGCCTCTAAGCTTCAGATTACAAGTCATCGTACCCCAAACCGACACAGGTGGTCGGGTAGAGAATACCAAGGCGCTTGAGAGAACTCGGGTGAAGGAACTAGGCAAAATAGAACCGTAACTTCGGGAGAAGGTTCGCTCTTGATGGTGAAGTCCCTTGCGGATGGAGCTGTCGGGAGTCGCAGTGACCAGATGGCTGGGACTGTTTATCAAAAACACAGCACTCTGCAAACACGAAAGTGGACGTATAGGGTGTGACACCTGCCCGGTGCCGGAAGGTTAATTGATGGGGTTAGCGCAAGCGAAGCTCTTGATCGAAGCCCCGGTAAACGGCGGCCGTAACTATAACGGTCCTAAGGTAGCGAAATTCCTTGTCGGGTAAGTTCCGACCTGCACGAATGGTGTAACCATGGCCATGCTGTCTCCACCCGAGACTCAGTGAAATCGAATTCGCCGTGAAGATGCGGTGTACCCGCGGCTAGACGGAAAGACCCCGTGAACCTTTACTACAGCTTGGCACTGAACATTGAACCTACATGTGTAGGATAGGTGGGAGGCTTTGAAGGCGTGACGCCAGTTGCGCTGGAGCCGTCCTTGAAATACCACCCTTGTATGTTTGATGTTCTAACGCAGGGCCCTGAATCGGGCTCGCGGACAGTGCCTGGTGGGTAGTTTGACTGGGGCGGTCTCCTCCCAAAGAGTAACGGAGGAGCACGAAGGTTGGCTAATCCTGGTCGGACATCAGGAGGTTAGTGCAATGGCATAAGCCAGCTTAACTGCGAGACGGACAGGTCGAGCAGGTACGAAAGTAGGTCATAGTGATCCGGTGGTTCTGAATGGAAGGGCCATCGCTCAACGGATAAAAGGTACTCCGGGGATAACAGGCTGATACCGCCCAAGAGTTCATATCGACGGCGGTGTTTGGCACCTCGATGTCGGCTCATCACATCCTGGGGCTGAAGTCGGTCCCAAGGGTATGGCTGTTCGCCATTTAAAGTGGTACGCGAGCTGGGTTCAGAACGTCGTGAGACAGTTCGGTCCCTATCTGCCGTGGGCGTTGGATGATTGAAGGGAGTTGCTCCTAGTACGAGAGGACCGGAGTGAACGAACCTCTGGTGTTCGGGTTGTCACGCCAGTGGCACTGCCCGGTAGCTAAGTTCGGAATCGATAACCGCTGAAAGCATCTAAGCGGGAAGCGAGCCCTGAGATGAGTCATCCCTGACCCCTTGAGGGTCCTAAAGGGCCGTTGGAGACCACAACGTTGATAGGTGGGGTGTGTAAGCG
>NZ_JAPCJD010000154.1:0-2570 GCF_027707845.1 Aeromonas sp. QDB14
TAACTTCAAGGGCTCGAATATACCCATGGATCTCGGGGGAAGCCTCACCAATGCCGGCATAGACGGCCTTGAGCTGGTTTTTGATCGAGTACTTGCCATGGGACAACCGCTTGAGGGCATCGGATAGCTTATCCAGAAGATCCTGGAGGTCATCACCGATACCATGGGGAACCGTCAGCGTGACGAAATGCACCCGCATATCGAGAGATTCGGCAGCCTTCATCGCCTCTTGGAGTTCAGTTCGACGACGCTCGGAGATCTTGGCGGAGCATACCGGACACGTCCAGACTCCCCCACATGCCAGCAGGCCCTGATAGAAAGCCTTCTTATGGGTTTGGCCCATGCATAGCTCAATGTCGGCAAGCCCCTGTCCTTGGATGGGAGCACGCAAAACCATGCATTTGGATGTACGGGAGCCTGGAAGCAGGCGGTTAACAACGGACTTGAACGCCCAACGGTTGGCCCTGGACTCTTGGGGAGTGAGCACCAAGCGGTCACCCTGGTGGTTGAAGATCTCACCAGTGTCGGGGTCATAGAGTGGATTTGAACTGCCCTGAGAGCCGCGCCAGCTCTCGGGGGAAGGAGTTTTGGTAACTATACCAAGGGGCCCGCTGTCGGCTCGCACCTCTAAGAGGGCCCCGCGAGGCGCCACGACCCCTGAATCATTGCAACCTGATGTTGCGTCGGTGATAATCATCCATGTAGTTCCTAGCCTAGTAGGGACACCATGCGCAGGGGGGTTGCAGCCCCGCCTAACGCACCTCACTCAGAACCCCCGAAGGTTGCAGCCCTCGGGGGTTCGTCTTTTCAGTCACTGTGACTGTTATTCTGGGATTCGGCTTCGGCCAAAACGGCCATCCTATCGAAGAAATCCTGGAACATATTCTGCTGCCCCTCGGCTATCTGGTACGCCAAATAGTCCCGATTAACAGCCTTACCCACCTCGTTCAACAGGTACGCATGAGGGTTAACCCCCAACCGCTCACAGAGCTTGAGCAGTTTATCCTCAACCTCCGGCGTCAGAGCAAGTGATCTCGGCTTCTTTTTAATTCCGCTCATGTGTCCCCCTGATTGCTATAGCAATGAGACTAGCTCGTTCTGCTTCATTCGATCAAGCGATTCGTGGGCGCTGAGGCGTTCTAAGTTCTCTGGTTCTGAGATCCTCAACTGCCGGTTTTGCAGGAAGGGGGGGTCCCCACCCCAGGTCTGCATGGGCGCGTTCCGGCGTTCGGCTACGTCATCCCATTTGACGTAACGGGAGCGCCTTGTAGGGGCTACCGCCCCTGGGCAAGGCAGGCATCAAACACGGCCTTGGCTAAACGGTCGATGTTGTCCAGGGACAGGCAAAGCATGTCGGGGGGATTGGCGAGCAACGTCTTTAGAACCTTCACATCCTCACGATTAAACGTCACTGTGATGGTATTTTCTGCCTGTTTAGCGCGGTACTTTGCTTGGCGCTCTGCCCCAGACAAGGCTTTGCCGGTACGTGGTCGGCCACGAGGGCGGGGGATGGGAAGGAGATCGGCGGTCTGGCTATCGTGGGCGTCTTTCATGGTGATTTCCTGTCACTGTAACGATAATTTATTATAGTCACGGTGACGGGAAAAGGCAAGCGAAGCGCGGCAGGAAGTAACAGCCAGCCTACCCGTATTACATCCGGGACTGGCGAGGGGGAGCCCCCTCGACCCCACATGCATGCAACATGTGCAAACGCATACATGCGCACATGCGTACATGTGGACGGGGAGCCTTATCGCTCGCGGTTGCGTGCATGCAACGACATGTTGCATGGGTGCGCCTATTCCAGGTAGCGGATACGGATGGGCTTAGGTGGAGGCCCCCCGTCCGTGGTGAGGCTGACACCCCCACGGGGGGCCCCGTCAGGCTCACCAGGACGGCTGGGCACCAGATGTTCCAGGACGGTCTGCAACAGGAGGGGGGCGGACTCTGCAACGGTCAGGATATGCGCCTCTTGGCGGCGGCGGCGTATCCCCTTCCACTGGGCATCGGTCAGGGTTGCCAGCAGCAAAGCGCGTTCATCCTCTGGCTTGGCTACCAACTCCTGATCCGTCAGCTCCTGGGCAACCTGGAGCAACTTGCGGAGTCCATTAGACCAGTAGAGTTGGCGGCGACCGTGGAAGGCCTTGGCGTATACCTGGAACAACTTGGCGGCCCGTTCGGCGGGGTACTCTGGATCATCGTCATCGAGAACGGCACGAAGCATCCCCCAAGGCGTGAGACCCTTTCGCCTGGTAGTCTTGGCGTGGGCCTTGGTCATCTCATCCTCCAGGCCCCATTTGCTGGCGTACTTGGCAGCCTTGGAACCATCCTGGACAGTTACACCATGCTGTTCGGCAGGCTCTGGGAGGCCGGACAAGAGGCAGGCCCGCTTCCATGCCTTGGCGTAAACGTAACGAAGGATCGAGCTGTCCAGGCGCTTGTCCGTGAATACCAGGATATGGAAATGCGGATGGTAGCCGTTCTGGCCGTGGGTAACTTCAAGGGCTCGAATATACCCATGGATCTCGGGGGAAGCCTCACCAATGCCGGCATAGACGGCCTTGAGCTGG
>NZ_JAPCJD010000155.1:0-2554 GCF_027707845.1 Aeromonas sp. QDB14
CCTGTACTTTGCCCAGCTTCAGGGAGCCAGCGGTCCGGATCATTTCGTCCCACTGAAGGACTATTTTTCGGGGATCTGATTGCCCTCTGGCAATATCATTCAGCACGCCATAGTCGGCATCATGGTCCATTCGCCAGAAAACCGAAGCACCGGCATCAGCCAGGCGTGGAGAAAACTGGTATCCCAGCAGCCAGAAAAGGCCAAAGACAAGTTCGCTGGCACCTGCTGTATCGGTCATAATTTCGGTTGGATTCAGCCCGGTCTCCTGTTCCAGAAGACCTTCCAGCACAAAGATAGAGTCCCTCAGCGTCCCCGGTATAACGATGCCATGAAAGCCGGAATACTGATCGGACACAAAGTTGTACCAGGTGATCCCTCTGTTATTACCAAAGTATTTGCGGTTCGGTCCGGCATTGATTGTTCTGACTGGCGTAACAAAGCGCATTCCATCTGCAGATGCCACTTCTCCTCCACCCCATATCTGTGCCAGTGGCAGCGTTGCCTGAAAATCAACCAGTCTGGCATTAGCGCTGGTGATAGTTTCAGCCCGCAGATAGTTCGCTTTTGTCCAGTTCAGCCGGTGTCGGGTCAGTGCAGGAACATTTGATCTGATCAGTGGTTCCAGACCGATATTGCAGGCTTCAGCCATCAGCACGGCGCTGATGCTGACGGGCAGATCATCAACTCTGGCACTGGCTTCACTAGCATGGAAAAACTCATCAGCAAATCCGGTATGGGCGTTAATTTCGAGCAGCAACTCCGTTAAATCCACCGGAGGGAGTAGATCACTGATCATTTTGCTCAGTCGTTTCAGACTGTCCGGCTCATCAAGACTGGCGAGGGGAGAAATTGTCAACCGGGGCTTCGGGCCAGAAACATCGAGTTCGACAGCCTCATTTTCGCAAAGACGTGCAGCAACCTGTCTGTAACGACTATCAAGCTGATGACCCAGAGATTTTATTGCTTCCTGCGGGTCTGTCGGGTGCCCCAAAGAACGATAAACCTTAATCCGGTTTGCCTGCCAGTCAGCACCCTGTAGTAATCTTGCACGAGGATCTCCCCACCGGTTACTGCCGGTAACGTAGACATCCCTCCGCCTCAGACTATCCTGCAGTTTACTGAGAAAGCAGAGCGTGTATCCCCTGCGGGTGATATGTTTTTCCTTGTTAATCACCAGCCGTTTCCATGACCGACTGATAATTTCCGTTGGTGCGTCGTCAAAAAACTGCCGCCGTGAGCTGAACTCCCGGCTGAGGTAGTCACAGGCATTCAGAGTGGTAACCCCGGCAGGTGCGGATGAAAATTTAACGGTATTCAGCAGATGGGGCAGGAAACGACGAACGCGCCCGTACTGCTCCACCATTTCTTCATGAAAATTATCGTCTGAGGGCCGGGCAATTTCACGGACAAGCGTGATGATTTCAGCCAGCTTTTGCCTTGGGATGTAGCTGAACACCTCAGCACGAATCGATTCGTCCGGTGTTTCTTCTTTCAGCAGGTACGAACATGCGCTGGCGAGCGCCAATGCAGATTTATCCAGATCCTTCAGCGAGCGGAGCCGTTTTTTCTGCCCAATCTTTCTGGCGTCACGGATGATAACGGCCAGCATGGCGTCCAGAACGTCCAATGCATCATCCAGCGCCAGCGTTTCCCATGCAAGGACAAAGGCAACCAGAACCGCCATCCTTTTCTGCGGTGACATCCTGGCAATATTGAACACCGAAGTCATACCAGCATAACGTGCGAGATTTTTCAGGCGCACAGCCGGGAGTGTACTCAGGTTTTCAGCATGCAGGCCAAAATCGTTCAGAGTTTTCCAGCGTTCAATTGCTTCATTAAACGCCGGACCACTGATGGTCACAGGGCCCTTTTTCAGTGATTCCAGTAAAGACAGGCGGCTGCAATCAGTTGGCCCCAGCAGCATCTCCAGCTGTGAACGCTGTTCGGCTGACGGTATCAGTGCCAGTTTGTTCCACAGGCGCAACGTCGCCTTTTCCCTTACCTCTGAAATCAACCGGGTCAGCGTAGTGGCTCCGGGGAGAATAATACGATGTTGCATAAGCCACCCTGTCGCCAGATCGAAAAGCAGGCCAGGACGTTCGTTGCTTATCCAGCTCCGGGTATATAAAAGACGGGTAAGGCGAAATGTCCAGGGCCAGGCAAATTCACGATACTGATAGTGCTGACGTATCAGCGCTGCATGCTCACGGCGGGTATTTTCCCTCTGACCGTATTCTGCAAGAACGGTGATATCACGAATCCCGAGCTGTCTGGCGGTAAAATGCCGGACGCCGGAAGGAATATGATTCATATCGGTGAGGAAGGTGCCCAGAAAACGGACACATCCAATTTGCAGGGCAATGCCCAGACGGTTGTGATCACCTCTGCTTTTTCCGATAAATTCCTTGTCTGCTTCATCAAGGTGAAAATATCGTGCCAGCTGAAGCTCATCCGGTTCACCGGTGAATCTGCCATAGCTTTCAGTCTGCTCAGTGGTCAGAAAGTCAACGGGCATATCGGCCTCCCTGCCTGACGGGCATTTAGTAACATTTTT
>NZ_JAPCJD010000156.1:0-2472 GCF_027707845.1 Aeromonas sp. QDB14
GCACGCTTAAAAATAATAAAAGCAGACTTGACCTGATAGTTTGGCTGTGAGCAATTATGTGCTTAGTGCATCTAACGCCGCCATAAACGGCGACAGGGTGGCGCGCCTATTGCGCATAAAATGGCGAAGCCATGCGCAACAGGCGCGGAATCTCTGGCGTCCGGTTTGATGGCTTTGTTATGCAAAGGACTAGTCTTCAATGACGTGTAAACCACGGCGCTTTAAGTCCTCCAACGAATCCAACATTCCCCTTATTAATTCAACAGGATGCCCCTCCCAGTCTTCAACAACGCCAACAATTCTCAAGGGTTCGCAGGTTCTATAGGACTGTGTTGGATTACCGGGAAATCTTTTGTTCGTAAGATTCGGATCGTCTTCGAACGGTCCTGTTGGCTCAACTATGTATATGTAGCCGCGACCCTCGAGGCCAGACAGTGACATAGCAAGTTCAGCTCCCCAAACTGCTGGCTCCATCAAGGCTGAAAAGTAGATGTGCTTAAGAATACGACCGTCCTCGAAATGAGAGATGAACCCTGTGGTTAGCAAGTCACCAATCGCCAAATTGGCTTTGGTTCCATGATAGAACGGTCCTTGCACCTGCTTGTAATTATCATGAGAGATGGGAATCCAATCTTTTACCATTTTAAGACCCTTAATTGTTGGGATTTGGCTGCATAACGCCTGAAATAAGCCGTGCCGCGAAGCGGCATCGGCTTGATTGAATTGTTAGACGGCAAACTCGAGCCAATACTTGTGCAGGCCAACAATATTAGACGAGCACAGCATGGGCATTGCCGCTTTGATCTTCTCCAGTGACCAATTCCACCACTCCATCTCCAGAAGCAATGAAATTTCCTCATCGGTGAAGCGTTTCTTAATCTTCTTAGCGGGATTGCCGCCAACGATAGCGTAAGGCTCCACATCTTTTGTCACCAACGAGCGGCTGCCTATCACCGCACCGTGCCCGATCTTGATTCCGGGCATGACCATTGCCTCAGAGCCGATCCAAACGTCATTGCCAATGACAGTATTACCTGCTTTTTGGAAGGCATCGAGTGCGCTTGAGAATGCAGGTTCTTCCTGCATATAAAAGAACGGGAAAGATGATGCCCAGTCGTACCGATGCCCCTGATTGCCAGCCATGATAAAGGAAGCCCCACTCCCGATAGAGCAGAAACTACCGATGATCAACTTATCAACGTCATCACGGTCCGGAAACAGATACCGTGCGCAGTCATCGAATGAGTGCCCATGATAGTAGCCAGAGTAATAGCTGTACCGCCCAACTTTGATATTGGGGTTCTTCACTTGCTCAGAAAGCAGCTTGCCTTTGAAGGGGCTATCAAAGTAGTTGGTCATAAGAGATCCCGCGGTCTGTGACTTTGCCGTCTAACGTTTGAAATAAGGGGCGCCGAGCGCCAGCGAGGGGAGCCAAAAGCTTGCTTTTGGCCGTCCCGACTTGATTGAAGGGTTGGGCGATTTTGCCATTAGATTTTTTATAAATTTAGTGTGTTTAGAATGGTGATCGCATTTTTCTTGGCTTTTATGCTTGATGTTAAATTCGACCCCAAGTTTCCTGTAAGTGCGGACACAAAAACATATTTATGTCCTGATTTGCTTATAATAAACCCTTCAAACCATCCGTTTTGTAAGGTTCTATTTGCTGTGAATCCTGCACCAGTTTTCCCATACAGTTTTGTACTATTATCCAGATCTTGTAGATACATGTTCTCTATGGTGTTTTCTATGGCTGAGTTTTTAACTGGGAGATTGTGATTAATAATTTTACGCAGGAATTGAATTTGTTCTTCTGGTGAAATTTTTAAGCTACTTTCGAGCCATGCTTCTGTTAATCCGTTGTTTCTTTCTTTATCTCCAGAGAAGTCTTGATTTCCATAATCAAAATCTTTGAGATAATTCTTGATTTTATTTAATCCAATTTTTTGGGTTATTTCTTGCGAAACCCAAACAACAGAAAATTGCATCCACGTCTTTGGTGTATGATTGCTGTTCCAGATCTCCATTCCTTTGGGGGTTTTATCCCATTTGAATATGGTTTTCTGATCTATTATTTCCGCATCAAATGCCATAAGTGATAATGCGATCTTGAAAGTTGAATCTGGTGCCATTTGCGTTGCACACTTTGCTTTATTGAATTGAGCAATTTCAGCGTTTGTGGATGCATCGTAAAGTAAAAAACAACCTTCAGTTCCTTCAAATAATGGAGATGCAACAGTAGAGATATCTGTTGATGCACTGGCGCTGCTGTAGATAATATTTGCAATTATTAAAAAAATAGCGAAGTTGATATGTATTGTGTTTTTCATAATAAGTATTGGTTTGGTAAAGGGCTTAATTTTAACGGCTAACAATTAATGAGGCTCCGGGTTCGCCCAACGTTTGACATGAGGGGCGGCCAAGGGCGCCAGCCCTTGGACGTCCCCCTCGATGGAAGGGTTAGGCATCACTGCG
>NZ_JAPCJD010000157.1:0-2457 GCF_027707845.1 Aeromonas sp. QDB14
GCTCTTTCAACCAGTCTTCCAAGAGGAGAGAGAATAGCCAAAACACTAACAGAGCTTAAGCTTCCTGACATTAAAGTAGCTAACAATAAGCTGTTTATTGATGTATCAGTAAGCATGCCGGCAGCCATTGCGCTTGATATAATACTACCCCATATGAGCAAGAGTATTTTCACGGAAAAGCTAGCAACCCATTTCGGCCTCGCGGCCTTCCCGCTTCTCAATTGAGCATATAATTTTTCCGCAGCCAAAACCTGCTCAGGTTCAGGCTTGGTCCTTACAGACTGGTATTCAACAATCGAACCATTCTTAGCTATTGGCGTTACATAAGCACTTACCCAATAGTGGTCGCCATTTTTACAGCGATTTTTTACTAGCCCCATCCATGAGCGGCCAGATTTTAATGTACTCCACATATGCTCAAATGCAGCAGGCGGCATATCTGGGTGTCTTATGATGTTGTGAGGCTGGCCTAATAGTTCTTCCTCAGTGAAACCACTGATTTTAATGAAGTCAGGATTAACGTACGTGATATGGCTTTGAGGGGAGGTAGTCGAAAGAATATTGGCATCTTTTGGGAGTTCTAAGTTTCGACCCGTCACTGGTAAATTCTGGCGCATAAGAGCCTCAAGAGTTGGCTGTTTTATTTTATTGTGTTCGGCATTAAGCCCAATTTCTTTAGCGTTACGATAAAGCTAGCATGGACACGATAGGTGCAGCAAGTTAAGGGTTGCATTGCGCATGTAAATCTAGGTTATACCCTAACTGGATGTCAGGCAAGGCCGCGCCGCTTCGTCAGAATAGAGTCATCTTTCGCATTTTTTGACACATGCCCGCGAAGGTCATAGATTTCAGCCTGACAGAAACGGGGTTTGAGGCACAACGGAACAGAAGGAGCACTTAAGCCGCCTTCAACCAAGGAGACATCGTGCAGGGGCACCGCATCTGCTACGTCCGGGTCAGCAGCTTCGACCAGAACCCGGAACGCCAGCTGGAACAGACCCAGGTGAGCAAGGTGTTCACCGACAAAGCCTCGGGCAAGGACACCCAGCGCCCCCAGCTCGAAGCGCTACTGAGCTTCGTCCGCGAGGGCGACACCGTGGTGGTGCACAGCATGGATCGTCTGGCCCGCAACCTCGACGACCTGCGCCGCCTTGTACAGAAGCTGACCCAGCGCGGCGTACGCATCGAGTTCTTGAAGGAGGGGCTGGTATTCACCGGCGAGGACTCGCCGATGGCCAACCTGATGCTGTCGGTGATGGGGGCCTTCGCCGAGTTCGAGCGTGCGCTGATCCGTGAGCAGCAGCGCTACCGGGCCAGCGGCCTCAACCTGGTGACGGCGGCTATCGTGCTGTGGAACACGGTGTACCTGGAGCGCGCCACCCAGGGGTTGGTCGAGGCCGGCAAGCCGGTGGACGGCGAGCTGCTGCAATTCCTGTCGCCTCTGGGCTGGGAGCACATCAACCTAACCGGCGATTACGTCTGGCGGCAGAGCCGCAGACTGGAAGACGGGAAGTTTCGGCCCCTACGGATGCCCGGAAAACCTTAGCGTACGATTTTTTCCGAATTCTGCGGGCTCCCCTAAATCGAATGTCAGCAAGCTCTTGAACGCCGCAGACGGGAAGAAGCTGAATAAGCAACACATTGAAGCACTGAGCAAGCGGTTCCGTGTTTCCCCACCCTTGTTCTTTTAGCCTGGAAGGTTCGCCGCCGGGCCGGTGCCGGGGATGGCCAGCGGTTTGCCTGGTGCGGGAGTCGCCGGTCACCCCTCAATGTCGTGGTGCGACATCGAGCGCCGGGGGCCTGGTGTTTCGCCTGGGGGGTTCGCCGCCGGGCCGGTGCCGGGGATGGCCAGCGGTTTGCCTGGTGCGGGAGTCGCCGGTCACCCCTCAATGTCTTGGTGCGACATTGAGCGCCGGGGGGCTGGTGTTTCGCCTGGGAGGTTCGCCGCCGGGCCGGGGCCGGGGATGGCCAGCGGTTTGCCTAGTGTTCTAGTTCACATCCTTCCCGCTAAGATAGCGTTGGAGCCGGTCCCTACGTGCCCGCCAATGGATCGCCCGTGACATTGCCGCTGCGGATCCACAGGTACCGAAACACAGCCACATGAACGGGCCCCATCCCGCAAAAATCAGCCCGCCGCACATACCGATAACGGAACCGATCACAAACGACCGGCAGATGTCCCTACCCTCAAACGTTATTCGCACAGCCTTCCCTCACTCATAAAAAAACCGCCTTGGAGGCGGCTTTATCGGCCTAAATAACTGATCCCAATAGTGCTACACCTTCGCTGTGCCATAGCCATTCCCCGGGAAAGGAGACACGGTATCCATGAAGTGTTTCACTCGGGCCAGCAGGTTTGCCATCCCACTGCATTGATGATCCTGATTACCCATGATTAGCAGTCAGTTACCACGAACTATACTGATCTTACGTACAGTTATCGAGGTGCGAGATCAT
>NZ_JAPCJD010000158.1:0-2325 GCF_027707845.1 Aeromonas sp. QDB14
AATGAGCGTTCACATTGGTCCGGAAATGGTGTTCACGTTGAATCGGAATTGGTGTTCATGATCGGCCGGAATATGCAACTGTACGGTGTTCGCATATTCTGGTTCGTCGTCGCTGTTCAGATTGATCGATGCCTTCACCATGTAGAGCCCTGGCACATCAGTGTCGATGCCAGCGCAGTTGGCCCAGCCAGCCTCTGAAATGTCATCCTGCACCATCCCTAGTGCCCGCTCATCGGCGCTTTCCAGTTCGATCACAGAGAATTGGTTATTGAATCCGATGGCCACCAGGGCTTGAAACTCTCGCCAGTATTCCATGCCTCGCTTTCCCCTTAAGGGGTTTGATGGCCAATGGAACGAAAACGTACGCTAATAACATAATTAATTGTTTATATTAAAATTTAATGTTCTCAGTTCTCCCTTTAAAATATCCTCCGGTAGCGTGAACGTATATAGGCAGTTCGTTACACAGCAGGTGCTGCGTCATAACCAGCGCAATCAGGATCTGGTCCGTCAGGAACTGGCACTTCTGAAGCCCCTCCCTCAGCGGCGGTGTGCTGACTACGAGGAGTTGTCTGTCCGGGTCAGAGCAGTAGTACCATCAACGTCCGACACGTTGTGTACAGCGTACCATCCAGACTTATCGGACAGATGCTGAAGGTTCGTCTGTGGGATGACAGACTGAGTTGTTACGTTGGCAGCGATGAAGTAGTTGACGCGTACCGGCCAAGGTAGTTGACGTCTAATACGCAACGGCCTGGTTCAATACGGCTCAGATGAGCCGCTTACATCCGATCACCAGTGCCTCATACTGAAAGTGAAGGCTCGGAGTAATAGAAGGCGATGAGGGAAAGTGAGGAAATTACACGCTCATTGCCCTCCGAAATAGCCGTTTATCTTCGCCAGACTGCGCAGGGGATACCGTGGAGAGCCCATAGCCCCTATATGTTGAATATAGGGGCTATGGGCACTCTATTACGTAATCATACTGGCCAACAGGTTGGGACCCGTTCAGAAGAGGGGCCCTGCCATTTACTGTAAGGCGTTAAGAATGCGATACGCAGCTTCCACTCGAGAGGGAATGGGGTAACTTTTGTTCGCTAGAATGACGATACCGAGTTGTTTTTCAGGTATAAATGCGACGTAACTCCCAAAACCTCCTGTCGAACCCGTTTTATGTACCCATGAAGCCGTTACCGCCGAAGATGGGGGGAAAATCTCACTAACGGTTTGCGGAGACAATATAACTTTAGGACTGCCACTGTTAAGTAATGTCTTTTCATTGAGCGGCCAATTGAGCATTTCCCAACCCAACCCCTGATACATGTCACCTACTTGCCAGTACCGCGACTGAGCAAGCAAAATTCCCTTTTGCAGTGAGGCATCTTTTACTTCGGAAGGTTCCATATTGGCCAACACCCAACTTGCCATATCCTCTATTGTGGATTTCACACCGTAGGCTTCGGCATCCATCATACCTGGAGTAACGCGAACCGCTTTTCCATCGCGGTAGCCCCATGCATAGTGTTTTTCTTCTTGTTGTGGAACCTGTATCCAGGTATGCGATAGATTTAGTGGCTGGAATACGCGTTTGATCATCGCTTGTTCAAAGTTCATGCCGGAAGGTTTAACGGCAAGTTTGCCAAAGAGCCCAATACTGGCGTTCGAATAAAGTCGCTTTGTGCCCGGTGTCCACTGCGGCTGCCAGGTCTCATAATAATTCTGTAATGACACTTCATTGGTCACATTATCCGGTATCTGGAGTGGTAAGCCACCGGCAGTGTAGGTTACCAAATTCAGCAAACTAATCCCTTCCCATTGATTCCCGGACAGCACTGGCCAGTATTTACTCACAGGATCATTCAGTTTAATTTCACCACGCGCAATGGCATCCCCCCCCAGAACACCGGTGAAGGTTTTACTCACTGAACCGAGCTCGAATAAGGTCTGTTTCGTGACGGGCTGTTTACCGGCAATATCGGCCATTCCCCAGATAAAGTAGTAAGGTTGCCCCTGATAGATCACCGCCGCTGCCATGCCAGGAATGTCCTGTTCTTTCATCAACGGAACAACGACATTATCAACGATATCGTCCAGTTTTTTTTCCGTTGGCGTTACTGCAAACGTAGGACCTGATGCGGCGATCAATAAGGCACAGAAAAGCGTCTTGGGTATCATAACTATCTTCCATAATTGAGAGTTGAAGGTTTTCCCCTGAATAATACTGTGAGTGGTCACACCTCGGTCGAACCAGGGCCGACGCATGATCATTCTTTGCGCTAGTTGATCAAGTATCGATCAGTTGAGCGGCGCCAAGTACGATTTTAA
>NZ_JAPCJD010000159.1:0-2239 GCF_027707845.1 Aeromonas sp. QDB14
CGCGCCTAATGAGATCGCACAAACTGGACTGAGTTCCCTTCCTCCTGTGATCTACTATTCGGAACAGCTATTTAGTCAATTTCGCATATAGCATGGGTCCGGTTGGATTTGACGAACTTCATATGATTATGGACGGGGCCAGTGATGCGGTTTTTGATCTGTGCTTAGGCAGATAACCCGACATGAGCTTTTATTACACAGCTCATCCCCCGAACGAGAAGCCCACCCAAGCAGGAAGGGCTTTTTTGTTACTCAAGCCGGAGGTGTAGCCAATCGCAAAAGAGGGGGGTATAGGTTGCATGATGTTGGGCCCAGCGTTGGGCCATTCCACAAAAAAGCACAAAGGGTTAGCCTCAGAGAGAATCTAACCCTTTGTTTTATATGGTGCCGATAAGGGGGATCGAACTCCTGACCTTCGCATTACGAATCCAGATTGTTATAGAATCAAGAAGTTTCACCAAGAGCGAAAATTTATAAAAAAACCATTTAAATCAATTGGCTATATTCTTTCTGAAGTCTCATGTTGTCTCAGGTAGTTCCACGCCATATCATCACAAAAGCGGGGTATGGAGAGGGGTATGAAACGTGGTGAACAAGCTACTCAATACAGCTACAGAAATCTCTGCTGCGACCCTGAGAGAAGGTGCAACAGTGCAGCGGTTTGCAGTTCAGTCCAAGCATGGTGGCGGCTTGAAGTTGGAGCTTCGTAGTCACGGTTTGAAGCGTTTTATCTATCGTTACAAATTGGCTGGAAAAGAAGGAGAGTTGCTGCTGGGGAGTCACCCCGCTATGAGTTTAGCTGCCGCTCGTCTCGCCCATGCTGATGCAGTTGCTTTTGTGAAGCAGGGAATTGATCCGCGCCAGGCAGCGAAAGAGGCCAAGATCAAAAACACCCAGATGCCAACACTGCGGGAAGTGTATCGTGATTGGTTGATGCTACGCGCCAAGTCAAAGCCAATAGGTCCAAGGACACTGGCTGACTATGAGGGAACCTTTACACGCCATATTGAAAGAGTGTTGGGCAATCTTCGTGTTTGTGACTTGTCACGTGCCGTACTGTATGAGCATTTTCGCCAAGTAGAGACGGCTGAAGGGACACGCAAGGGATTAATCGTGTTGAATCAATGTTTGGATCATGCTGTTCTTCAAGGCTACATTGAAATTAATCCCGCTCGACTGTTAAAACCAGCCATGTTTGGAGCATCAATGCCGCCTCCCCGTGAACGGTGGCTGACTAAAGAGGAATTAAGGAGATTATGGCTTGCACTTGATCAAGCAACATCAGGAGCCGGCGCTAAAGCGAGTGGAGGACGTGGTATAGCTTCTAATGTGGTGTTGTCTCTTTCGGTAGCAAATTGTTTACGACTAATTTGTTTGACTGCGGTCCGGCGTTCAGAAGCCGTAGCTATGAAGTGGGAACAAATTAATGGTGATCGTTGGACGATTCCAGAAACGAAGAATGGACGAAGTCATGTTGTTACATTATCTCCTCTAGCCTTAGATATTCTAGAGCAGCAGCGAAAATTCTCTCAAAGTCATTATGTGTTTGAATCAACGACTAGGTTTGGACACCCAATTACGGGGGATGCAGTTACAAAAGCATTAGAACGGGTTAGATTAAGATATCTGGCTGAGTTTGAACCATTTAGTCCACATGATCTGCGTAGGAGTGTTGCAACTGGTGCCGTTGAATATCTAGATGCTCCGGAACGTTTGATTGAATTATTGCTTAACCATGTACCAAAAGACCGTTTGATTAGAACATACCAAGTTGGAGGTATGGCGGATAAATTGCGGAAATTATTCTTGTCATGGGGGGGATTCATGAAGTCAGTGATTACTGACTTAGTTAGAGAAAATGACACAGGGAATGTGATTGCCGTTGAGTTTAGAAAAAAATGACAAAATCCTTCCAATATGTTCAGGAATACGAATTAGGGTGATTGTTTGTTTTTTTTGTGTATTTATTGGGTTATTATTCTTGTTAATGCAATAAAATCAAACATAAATACTGAGAAGTGTGATGTGATCAACCTTTCATAAAGGTAGCGTAAGTGTTCACCGTGACTGCATTAACGCAGACGCACGTCCGGATCTGTGCGAGGGTGGTGGGTGACCACCATTCCTACCGCGACCAAAATATATTCACTGTAGTGGGCTAAATTTTAGGTTCTTCGCGGGATCTTGGGGAAGTGGAAGTTGACAGACAGGGTGCTGGTAAACTGGCTGTCTCCAAACA
>NZ_JAPCJD010000160.1:0-2225 GCF_027707845.1 Aeromonas sp. QDB14
TCGACACTCTTTATCCGCCCCCGGTCTTCACATTTAGATTATTCAGATTAGGCGACAACTATTCTGACACCGGGGGCATCCCTCAGCATGAAAGAGTTGTTGTTTGTCTGGGACCGAATATCTACGTGCCTTGATCATCAGCATGCAGGGAACGACTCGGATGCCCTTCTGCGGCTAGAGCAACTAGAGCAAGAGTTGGCCGCCATCGGTACCTACCAAATCCTGGACGCCGGCGAATAGCGCGATCCGAAACTCACTGCGGGGCAAAATGCCCCGCCTTCTTCTCACATACGGTGCTTGATAGGGGGGGGCCTGCCTTTCGTCAACCACCCACCAATGGTGTTACCATGATTGTTCTTCCTTCCCTACCCTCATTCACTGAGCCGCTTTCCTCTCTTCTTCTACACCTGCAGGCCTGGCCGATTCTGGTTCTACTTGTACTGCTCGTCATGCTCGCATTTGTAAACCCAACCCGCAGGCCAAGGGGTAAAAAAGGAAGACATGAGGTACGGATAGAGCAATCGGGTTCTGTACTGGCAAAAATTCGGGGATTATCGACGTGGCAGGCCCAGATAGCCTACCTCCGCAAGATCGACCCATACACATTTGAGGAGCTCATTCTGAGCGCATTGGAACTGAAGGGAATGATGATCATCCGAAACAAAAGCTATTCCCGAGATGGGGGGGTTGATGGAAAGGCGGTCATAAGCGGTGAACTGGTACTAATCCAGGCAAAACGCTACCAAAAATTCATCAGCACAGACCATGTGAGAGCATTTGCTGAGCAATGCCGGCAGCAGGAATGTAAAGGCCTGTTCATTCACACTGGACGAACGCCGAAATCAGCTTGGCACGCGGTCAAGGGATCCCCTGTCACTATCATCAGCGGCCCACAACTCATCGAGTTTCTCACATAACTGCCGGTGATCCATCAACTGAGAGAGCCAGGGATGGTCCACCAGCCCCCCCTTCTTGCTAGACCTCTTGGGGTTGCGTTGTCCAGCATCATGGTAGGTTCATCCCATCGAAATCAGCCTAGAAGAGGTCGGAGATCATGAGACATGGACCAACGAGTAAAGACATCGCGAAAGCGCATGTAGATGTGATTCCCGGGTGGGTCATTACCATCTCTATCTGTATGGCTGCGGCCATAGTTCGTCTTGCCTGTGGCTTGGATGATGTTTGGCAACATGAAGATTTCGTTGGATACTTTTCTCTCTGGTCAATTCCGTGGCTAATAGCTGCGGTTGGGATCTTGGCGAGCTTGTCACACAACGGAGAAATCAATAAGCGGGCCCGGGAAATTTACCGACATAGAAAGGGCCAGGAATTCGCCGCTCGCTATTAATTGTTGACATCGGAGCTGCGTGCTCTGGCGTGTCCCAGCGCAGCGCAAAGCCCCCATCGTAGGGGCTCGCGCCACCGAGACTTTAGGATGGCCACCCATTAGTGGCCCCCCCCCAACTATCCTTACTCCCCCCCCCCGACATGATCACGACAGCAGATCCTCATTCGTGATTGCGACCTGTCATTCCTAGATTAACCAAGCCGGGAGCGCACCAGGAGTTGCGTCATTCAGCAATATGGTACATTCAACTAATCGAAATATTATCTATCCGACCAAAGAGAGAACATCATGAGCATCAAAGGAATTCCCAAAGTACGAATGCAAGCAAAGGGTCTGTACCATTCCGGAAATGTCGACGCAGCCCAGACCCTGACTGACATGGCCGATGCTTATGAATACCTGGCAGCTGAGTATGGACGGGTCATGGTGCAGGCCGGGTACAGCGCGTCTCGCGAAGAATGCAAGAATGAAGCTCTGGCTTGGCTAGATCCGACAAAGCGCCCGGTAGTTGAAGAAGGTGGTATCTGAATGGCCACAAAGAACGCTCCGTTTTACAGCCTGCGAGCAGGCAAAGACCGTGATATAAAAAGCCACCGAACCCGTGATGCAGCAATTAATGCCGCTAAGGAACATGGACAAATCTGGATAACTCAAACAGGGACTCAGCGGCAAGTTCACGAAATTTCTGGCGGGGGGTGGAGGACTTTTAAGCCTGACGGCCTTGCCCCTGACCTCCGTGCAGAGCTCGAGCGCCTCGGGCTGATTTAATGAGGGGAATATCATGACTGCTGAAACGGATAAGGGGTCTGACGCTCAGTGGAACGAAAACTCACGTTAAGCAACGTTTTCTGCCTCTGACGCCTCTTTTAATGGTCTC
>NZ_JAPCJD010000161.1:0-2206 GCF_027707845.1 Aeromonas sp. QDB14
CGGAACTAGTGATTGGTTCCGGATTGTCCTACAGCAGAAGGATCGGTCAATGGATCCTTAACTGATCAGCATTGCGGGCATGCCCGGCTTTTTCTATTTCTGGCTAATGCACCCGCGAGTGTCAGACGCTGACTGCCTGTGCATCCGCACGAATTTCTCCATCAGCTGATCTTCGGTTTCCCACCCGATGGATGGGATCCCGGAGGATGCCGTCCATGGGGCGCAGACGCTGATGCAGGTGCAGGTGCTACAGCTACTGCCTGTGCATCCGCACGAATTTTTCCATCAGCTGATCTTCGGTCTCCACATGGGCGGGATCCCAGATGATGCAGTCGATGGGGCAGACGCTGATGCAGGTGGGCTTCTCATAGTGGCCGACGCATTCGGTGCAGCGATCCGGGTCTATCTCGTAGATCTTGCTCCCCAGGGTGATGGCCTGGTTCGGACACTCCGGATCGCACATGTCACAGTTGATGCACTTGTCGGTGATGAGCAGTGCCATCTCAGGCCGCCGAGTGAGGTTGACGGGTATCCTCGCGCTCGCCGAGGTTGCGCAGCAGGATGCCGTAATTCACGTCGATCTCCTTGGGAACCGGGACGTAGACCACGTGGCCGTTGCCCGGCGCGGTGTCGATGAGCTCGCCCTTGCGGTTCTGCATCTGCTCCAGGTTGAAGCTGAGGTTGCCCTGGGGGGTCATCAGCTCCAGGCTGTTGCCCAGCAGGAACTTGTTCTTCACCTCGACTTCGACCATGTCACCGTTGCGACCGGTGATCTCGCCGACGAACTGCTGGGTGTCGGAGACGGAGTAACCGTAGTCGTAGTTCTGGTATTCGCTGTGGTTGTGACGGCGCAGGAAGCCCTCGGTGTAGCCGCGGTGGGCCAGGTTCTCGAGGGTGCCCATCAGGGTCGGATCGAACGGACGGCCAGCCACCGCATCGTCGATGGCCTTGCGATAGACCTGGGCGGTACGGGCGCAGTAGTAGAAAGACTTGGTACGGCCTTCGATTTTCAGCGAATGAACGCCCATTTTGGTCAGGCGCTCGACGTGCTCGACGGCGCGCAGATCCTTGGAGTTCATGATGTAGGTGCCGTGCTCGTCTTCAAACGCAGTCATGAACTCGCCCGGGCGGTTGGACTCTTCCAGCAGCACCAGGGCATCGGTCGGCTTGCCTGCGCCCAGGGTCGGATCCACCTTTTGCACGGCGATGGGCTCCTGGCGGTGGACGATCTGGCCCACGTCATCTTCCTTGCCCTCGTGCACCTTGTACTCCCAGCGGCAGGAGTTGGTGCAGGTGCCCTGATTGGGGTCACGCTTGTTGATGTAGCCGGAGAGCAGGCAGCGGCCGGAGTAGGCCATGCACAGCGCCCCGTGGACGAAGACTTCCAGTTCCATCTCCGGCACCTGCATGCGGATCTCCTCGATCTCGTCGAGAGACAGCTCGCGGGATAGGATGGCACGGGTCAGTCCCATCTGATGCCAGAACTTCACCGTGGCCCAGTTGACCGCGTTGGCCTGCACCGAGAGGTGGATAGGCATGTCGGGGAAGGCTTCGCGCATCATCATGATGAGACCGGGATCGGACATGATGAGTGCATCCGGCTTCATATCCACTACAGGGCGCATGTCGCGGATGAAGGTCTTGAGCTTGGAGTTGTGGGGCTGAATGTTGGCCACCACATAGAACTGCTTGCCGAGGGCATGGGCCTCGTTGATGCCGAGCTGCAGATTCTCGTGATCGAATTCGTTGTTGCGTACCCGCAGGCTGTAGCGCGGCTGGCCCGCATAGACGGCGTCTGCGCCATAGGCATAGGCGTAGCGCATGTTCTTGAGGGTCCCGGCAGGGGAGAGCAATTCTGGTCTGAACATGTTGGACTCTTTTATCTGATTGCAAATCAGGAAGGCACTACCTAATAGTGCCGAATAATCAATGACTTACATTGATTTTTTTGGTGTGTATAGTCGTGTATAGTTGGGATCTCCCAACACCCAAATATTTTACCACCAAACCCAGCTGCCAGCCACGCACACAGCTTGGCTGAGTTGATTTCGGATGCATCCGTGCTAGCAGAGCGGTAGGTCGCAACATATGACTTGTGTCGAACTCATCCGGAGCTTGCTAGAAGGGAACTAGGGAAGGTGCGAATAAGCGGGGAAATTCTTCTCGGCTGACTCAGTCATTTCATTTCTTCATGTTTTAGCCGATT
>NZ_JAPCJD010000162.1:0-2205 GCF_027707845.1 Aeromonas sp. QDB14
AACAAGACCTGTTGTCGCCTGAGAAGGCGGCCACGTGTGTGGCAATGCAATCACTGCCGTCACCAGATGTCATTGACAAGTACCTGAGTGTCGTCACTGGAGGCAACCTGGATTTACTGGAGCATCTTGCGTTCAACTGGGTAAGCACGATAATAGGGAGTGTGCAGAACTCGCTGCGGAGCAGTTGCCATACGCTTGGAACCAAGCCTCTACCAAATCATCTGACGGAATGATGCTTCCGATTTAAGCATCGTTTTGGCATCAAGAGCATGCTGGTTGAATTGAACCACACGATAGAGGAAATCCATCTGATGCCATATCGGGAAGATCATGGGTAATCGGATAGGTGGTACCCCATATCTATAGCCACGTATGAATAATACATACCGATAAATTTGAGGAGCAACCTCTTATAGAAGAGTTAATAACTGTGCGATTTCAAAAACAAGCCTATCCGCTTCATCAGAATCAAAATCTGTTTTCTGAAGTTTTTTGACTCCATGCTCATTCAATAAGACATGATTTGTAGGAGTGAGATTGTGAATAGCCAAACAACTTTTGACACATTGTAAAGGACATCCATCGATAGCAATGATCGATCTACCAGACTTTGCTATACGGACTAAATGCTTTACGTTTCCACCAACACCTGCAATGCAGGACATTTCTGCATCACCTCGTTTATCTAGCTGAATAGCCATATAGTTTGCCATCTGCGCTGCACTTGAACAACCAGAGCATGAATAAACCAATGGTAAAGAACGTAAACATTCACTCATAAAACATCCTTTAAAAATCATAGTCCCATGAAGATGCCCTTAATAAATAGGGCATCTGCGAAATCAATTATCAAATTTAAAGTTTCTACCAATAGCGCTGGTAATTCCGTGGTAACTCCTGAAATTATAAATCAGAGGGCTCCACAAATCCGCGTCAATAACGTCATCTTTTTTAAGTAAAGATGCATCTGCATGCACATGAGTGGCTCGCAATTCAACGATAGCAAAATTATTGCGCTTTGTTATATGTTCAACTAAACACTCGACCTGAATTAAACATTCTTGGATACGAGATGGTTTAACGGTACAGGACGCCAGCTCTGTAAATCCACCAAGAGCAAATTTATTACCACAATAACTGAAACCTATCTTTTCAGATGGGACAGGATCCTTTCCGGTCAATTTGGCAATAGATTCAATTCTATCCGAAAGGTTGTCTGATGCAACATTCAATACGACTTCTGGACAATTCTCAATGTTTTCGATAGCCTTTGAATTTAGACTGAGGCCGATGACAATATTATTCGAAAGAGACCAACTCGATGATATTGGTGTAATGTTAGTTGTATCAGTATCATCGATGGTACTCAGTAGAATTACGGTGTTTCCCCAATAAAGTGATTTTGGGTGAACTTGCTTATGCATTGCCATCTCCTTTGTAACAGAAACACTACAAATTATATATCACAGTGTGATATAATTGAACTTATTGTATTTCACCTAAGAAGTCAACAACCGAGTAAGCTATGCTAACAAAAGCTCAATTTGAGGCACTTTCTGAGTTTCGCTATCAGTTAAAGCGTTTTCTTCACTTTAGTGAAACTGCGGCCAAGGAGCTCGGGCTCACACCATTACAATATTTATCCCTCCTGCACATTCAAGGATACCCAGGGCGCAACTGGGCAAGCGTGGGTGAACTAGCGGAAAGGCTACAAATGAGTCATCATGCTACAGTAGCTTTACTTACGCGATGTGAGGAGTTGGACCTTGTTGAACGGCGGAAAAATGAAAATGACAAGCGCAAAGTAGATGTGTATTTAACAGACAAAGGGAGAGAATATTTACAGCAATTGGCACAGCAGCATAAAACAGAATTACAATCGCTTCAAAATACTTTCCAAGTAGCACGTATTACAGCACTGAATGAAAACTATGATGCTGACCAGTAAAAAACATTATGTACTAAGAGTATGAGCAAGTGAATTGCTCATACTTAATTACCAGAATACTCTAGTCATAATTCACATTGAACTGCTTACAATAAAATATGACTTGTGAATATATTTTTTCGTGGTCTGCGAAAAGGATTAAATCAATACTTTCGTTATCAGGAAGGATGTGTATCACTCTAGGGAAGGTGCGAACAAGTCCCTGATATGAGATCATGTTTGTCATCTGGAGCCATGGAACAGGGTTCATCATGAGT
>NZ_JAPCJD010000163.1:0-1905 GCF_027707845.1 Aeromonas sp. QDB14
CGCCGTGGGTCGATGTTTGATGTTATGGAGCAGCAACGATGTTACGCAGCAGGGCAGTCGCCCTAAAACAAAGTTAGCCATATGAACTCGGAATCAGTACGCATTTATCTCGTTGCTGCGATGGGAGCCGATCGGGTTATTGGCAATGGTCCTAATATCCCCTGGAAAATTCCGGGTGAGCAGAAGATTTTTCGCAGACTCACTGAGGGAAAAGTCGTTGTCATGGGGCGAAAGACCTTTGAGTCTATCGGCAAGCCTCTACCGAACCGTCACACATTGGTAATCTCACGCCAAGCTAACTACCGCGCCACTGGCTGCGTAGTTGTTTCAACGCTGTCGCACGCTATCGCTTTGGCATCCGAACTCGGCAATGAACTCTACGTCGCGGGCGGAGCTGAGATATACACTCTGGCACTACCTCACGCCCACGGCGTGTTTCTATCTGAGGTACATCAAACCTTCGAGGGTGACGCCTTCTTCCCAATGCTCAACGAAACAGAATTCGAGCTTGTCTCAACCGAAACCATTCAAGCTGTAATTCCGTACACCCACTCCGTTTATGCGCGTCGAAACGGCTAACCATTCCGTCAACGGGACGCCAAAATGCTGCGCATTTTGGTTCCCTCCGCTGCGCTCCGGCTCTCGTTACGTCCAACGTTAGCACCACTGAAACCCAGCTTTATTTAGCTCATGTTTATTCAAACGGCATTTAGCTTTTCAGGCGTTATTCAGTGCCTGTTTTGCCTTTTTTCCGGGCTTCGCCTGCATGGGCTGCGCAGGTTTTCAGTCTTTTTGGCCTCTAGCCCTTGCGTAGCAAGCGCAAGCAGCTATCGTTTTTGCAGTGCTGTGCCGCCTCGGTGGCGCAGCGTTTTTTCACGGTTAGCGCCCGTCGCCAAATTCAAGTTATCCGTTTTGGCTTCTGGTTCTAACATTTCGGTCAAGCCGACCCGCATTCTGCGGTCGGCTTACCTCGCCCGTTAGACATCATGAGGGAAGCGGTGACCATCGAAATTTCGAACCAACTATCAGAGGTGCTAAGCGTCATTGAGCGCCATCTGGAATCAACGTTGCTGGCCGTGCATTTGTACGGCTCCGCAGTGGATGGCGGCCTGAAGCCATACAGCGATATTGATTTGTTGGTTACTGTGGCCGTAAAGCTTGATGAAACGACGCGGCGAGCATTGCTCAATGATCTTATGGAGGCTTCGGCTTTCCCTGGCGAGAGCGAGACGCTCCGCGCTATAGAAGTCACCCTTGTCGTGCATGACGACATCATCCCGTGGCGTTATCCGGCTAAGCGCGAGCTGCAATTTGGAGAATGGCAGCGCAATGACATTCTTGCGGGTATCTTCGAGCCAGCCATGATCGACATTGATCTAGCTATCCTGCTTACAAAAGCAAGAGAACATAGCGTTGCCTTGGTAGGTCCGGCAGCGGAGGAATTCTTTGACCCGGTTCCTGAACAGGATCTATTCGAGGCGCTGAGGGAAACCTTGAAGCTATGGAACTCGCAGCCCGACTGGGCCGGCGATGAGCGAAATGTAGTGCTTACGTTGTCCCGCATTTGGTACAGCGCAATAACCGGCAAAATCGCGCCGAAGGATGTCGCTGCCGACTGGGCAATAAAACGCCTACCTGCCCAGTATCAGCCCGTCTTACTTGAAGCTAAGCAAGCTTATCTGGGACAAAAAGAAGATCACTTGGCCTCACGCGCAGATCACTTGGAAGAATTTATTCGCTTTGTGAAAGGCGAGATCATCAAGTCAGTTGGTAAATGATGTCTAACAATTCGTTCAAGCCGACCGCGCTACGCGCGGCGGCTTAACTCCGGCGTTAGATGCACTAAGCACATAATTGCTCACAGCCAAACTATCAGGTCAAGTCTGCTTTTATTATTTTTAAGCG
>NZ_JAPCJD010000164.1:0-1903 GCF_027707845.1 Aeromonas sp. QDB14
CTGATGCTCTCGGAGACTGCGCTACAGGATCAGATCACCGAGATGACAGATAGTTCCCCGATTTGAGCAACAAGGCCTACTAACTGGCGTGACAAGAGTCCTGCAGAGCGCCACCGCGCCATGACCTGGATGCAACGCCTCAAGCGAGTCTTCAATATTGATATTGAAGTCTGCGAACACTGCGGCGGTCACGTCAAAGTGATTGCCAGCATCGAAGATCCGAAGGTCATTGAGCAGATTCTCAAGCATCTGAAACAGAAAACAGCCAAGGCGAATGCCGCCAAGCAGCGTGAGCTGCCACCAGAACGAGCGCCGCCACTGACTCCCAGCCTGTTCGATCCATCACAGAGTCGTCTCTTTGACTGACGACCCCAAATCCAACACTGCTCAACACTGCCAACTTTTAAACGGGGCGGTGGGGCAGTTTGTATCTCTCGAGCTATCAGGCTAGAGATTTTACCGCCAAATCGAACCTTATTAGAGCGGTTTAGGCTGGACCGGCAGTTAAAATTGGGGCTTGAGCGGTAAACGAGTGAGGGAATTTCAGGTAAGATACTTCGGATGAGGAGCAAAAAGGTGGTTTATACTTCCTATACCCAACTATTCTATATAAGTGAAGCACGATCTTTAGATGTTGATAGTTTAAAGAAGAGTAACAACGAGGTATGTAGTGAGAACGATTAATTTGATTGTAGCAGTGGACGAGGAATACGGATTCGGTAAAGATGGCAAAATCCCATGGCATTATCCAGAAGATTTTAAGTTTTTTAAGAATACTACAAAAGGTCATGTATGTATCATGGGTCGAAAGACCTTTGACGACCTTTTGACATATGCTAACGGGAAGAAAGTTCTACCCGATAGGCAGTGTATTGTAGTAACAAGTACCCCAATATCATATGAGTACGACAACGTACATATTGCAACCAGTATCAATGATGCTTTAGATATTTCAAATAATATACAAGGGGATGTGTTTTTTATAGGGGGTGAGAGTATTTTTTCATCAGGGCTGCAACTGGCGGATTGTGTTTATATGACACAAATTCCGGGGACATATGGATGTGATCGTCATTTCCCATATAAGAAGTTATTAAATAATTTCCAATTATATGAAAAGAAAGTGGGCGACGGTGGACTAATATTTAATACATATATTCATAATATATTTGGAAACAAAAACCCACACAATTAAAGGATAATACAATGGGACGACATTTGTCAGAAATTTTGTTAGAACAGAAAACAAAAATTACAACATTAGGGAAGGATGGTACGTATATTGGGGTACATTTCTCCACAGATACACAAGATAAATTGATTGAACTAGCTAATGCATTGAAAGTGCCGAAAGATGGTATAGTTGAGCGTAGTAAAATGCATTGCACTGTCGTTTACAGTAGAAAGGCTTTCAAAGATTTTACCGTCCACGGAAAGATTAGTGAACCGTGGATCGGAACTCCTACTGAATTGGAAATCTTCGAAACTCGATCAGGTAGTCGAGCCGGGATACGCTGCTGCTTTTTATTTCCTGTCGCTGACACTCAAATCGATTCCTGTTGGAATCGCCTACGCAGTTTGGTCGGGCCTCGGGATCGTCTTGGTCACTGCGATTGCATGGGTTTTGCATGGTCAAAAACTAGATATGTGGGGATTTGTTGGTGTCGGCTTCATTATCAGCGGCGTTGCTGTGCTCAACTTGCTATCTAAGGCAAGTGTTCACTAAAACGGTCGCATCTAACCATTCCGTCGAGAGGGACCGCCCACAAGCTGCGCTTGCGGGTTCCCTTCGCGGCTTCGCCGCTACGGCGGCCCCTCACGTCAAACGTTAGATGCACTAAGCACATAATTGCTCACAGCCAAACTATCAGGTCAAGTCTGCTTTTATTATTTTTAAGCGTGC
>NZ_JAPCJD010000165.1:0-1887 GCF_027707845.1 Aeromonas sp. QDB14
AGGGCGGTGAAGATATCAAAGACCCGTTTTCCGGTAAATCGCAATGCGGCTCCGCTTAAGTGAACAGCATTGCGCCAACTGGCGGGGCCTTTTCATTGCAGAACGGCTTCAATAACCCTTGTCAAAGTCGATCCTGCCGTCCAGCTGCTGACCATCGATGAAGCGGATGTAGTTGCGGATGAAGATCTGGGCCACATCTTCCGGGAAGCTGTAGGCGCTGTTGTGAGGCGTCACGATGAGATTGGGCTGGTGCCAGAGCGGGCTGTCAGCGGGCAGGGGTTCCTGCTCGAACACATCGAGCACCGCCATGGCGGGCTTGCCGGCTTGCAGTGCCGCCAGCAGATCCCCCTCATGGACGGCATTGCCCCTGCCGACGTTGAAGAAGATGGCGCCCGGTTTGCAGTGGCCGAAGCGTTCGGCGGTGAAGAGATGGCGTGTCTCGCGGGTGGCGGGCAGCACGCTGACGATGACATCGGCCTGGGCCAGCATTTTGTTGAGTGCCGGCAACTGGTACACCTGATCGAACCCGGCACGTTCACGGCCACTGTGGCTGATGCCGAGCACCCTCATGCCAAAATGTTTGCCGGTGTGGGCTATATGCTGCCCTATGCTACCGGTGCCGAGCAGCAGCAGCGTCTTTCCCTTCAAGCCCTGATAGGGATGGCTCTGCCAGACGCCCTGTTGCTGCTGCTCGCGATAGAGTGGCAACTGGCGGGTCAGGCTGAGCAGATGGCCGAACACATACTCGCTCATCAAGGGGCCGAAGATGCCGCGGACATTGGTGAGCAGGTAGTCGCGGCGGCAACTGGCGTCCAGCAGCACATCGACCCCGGCATAAGTCGATTGGAGCCAGCTGAGCTTGCCGGCCTTGGCCAGCAGCGGCTTGGCCCGGGCAGGCTCGGCCATCAGGATATGAGCGTCACCGATAAGCTGTTCGGCCTCGGCCTGATTGTCGGCCCGAAGAATGTGCAGATGGGGAAGATGGGCCGCCTTGAGCAGGCGTTCATAGTGGCTGTTGTCCTGACTCAACAGCAGCAGGGTACGTTGGCTCATACTCTTGTTCCTTATCGTGTTTATGGCAAGGCGAGAGGGATGCTGTCTCCATCTTACCCCAGTTGATCGGGCAAGATAGTCGAGCAGGGCGCTTTTTCATTTTTAGACGGGGCCCTCGTGGGCTACAATCTGCCCCACATTTTGCAAAGGATCCGACTCCAGTGTTTGGTGACAAGTTTTATAAGCGACTGGCCGAGCTGCAGCCCTGGCAGCAAACCGTCTATACCCTGGCGCTGGCAGAGCGCATGTACCCCAACTATGTGCTCTTTACCCAGGCTTCCGGTTTCGGGGATGCGAGGGCATTCCGTCACGCGCTGGATCAGATGTGGAACTACCTGACGGTCAAGGGATCCCGCGTCAATCTTGGTGCCATTCTGGAAGCGTTTGAAGTCTACATTCCCGATCCCCGCAAGTTTGAATCCTACGGCGCCTATCCGGCACTGGACGCCTGCGTGGCGCTGGGTTGTGCCTACAACTCGGTGATCTGCCGGGTGGGGGAAGAGGCCAACGACGCCAGCCATGCGTCTGTCGGCACGGTCGCCGGCTTCATCGAGATGCTGGAAGAGCGGGATCTCAGCGATGAGGAGCTCTATGAGCACGAGTACATGGAGGCGGAGCTGGAGTTCCAGGTCGAACTGCTCAAGCGGGTGGCCCATGAACGGGACAGCGATCGTATCCTTGCCATTCGCGCCTTTGCGGCCCAGGACGGCGTCTCCAACATCGGCATCAGCCTGGAGGCGTAATGCCATCGCGTTCTGCCCATAAAAAAAGGTTCATCGCGGCTTTCCGGGGAAGGCCGCCTTGATTTTCAGAAAAAAGTATTCTGAGTCCCTA
>NZ_JAPCJD010000166.1:0-1868 GCF_027707845.1 Aeromonas sp. QDB14
CTGGCGCAGCCACACAAAACGGGTCACCCGATCATCAGCCGTCTCCTCGAGCAATGCCAGCAACTGTTCTCGGATCGGCATAGGCAGCCGACTGGCGATCCTCGTCTCGATGCGTCGCTCGGCATCGACGAGAGCCGCGGCACAAAGCCGCTCGATCGTGGATGTCGCGGGAAGGACAGTGCGGGTGCGTCGGCACTCGGCTACGAAGCGACGGGCGATATCCTCGTTCGACACCGCCATCTCGGCTTCTCGGAACAACCATTCCTTCAGCTCCCTCGCACCACGTCCGGAGAAGGTGCGGAAGCCGTAGAGCCCCCGTAACTCGGCAAGATGCTCGTGCCGTGTTTCCTCGCGGGCAGCATAGTCTACGAGATCGTCGGCACCCAGGCCAAGCTGCGCTCCGATAAATTCGATGACCTCTGCAGGGATCAGTTCGCCTGGAGCCAGCACCCGGCCGGGATAGCGCAGGACACACAATTGCAGGGCGAAGCCGAACCTGTTGTGAGCGCGCCGACGCAGCCTGATATGCCCAAGGTCTTCATCACTCAGCGTATAGTGCTTGAGCAAATCCGTCTGTGAAGTCGGCAAGCGCAACAGCGCGTCTTTCTGCCGATCGGTTAGAGTGACGCGACGCGGCATACATGTTCCTTTTTCAAAATCTGATAGCGTTCAAGACGCTTTATTTATGAAGCTGGTTGAGATACATTTCCAGAGGTCAATGCAATCGTGGCCGAAGCGCCGCCTCAAACCAACGTTTGTGATACATGCTGATCGGATATGCCCGCGTCTCCAAAGCCGATGGCTCGCAGTCTCTCGACCTGCAGCACGACGCCTTGCGCGCCGCAGGTGTCGAACGGGACAATATCTATGATGATCTTGCTTCCGGCGGTCGTGATGATCGCCCTGGCTTGACTGCCTGCCTCAAGTCATTGCGTGACGGCGATGTGCTGGTGGTCTGGAAGCTCGATCGCCTCGGACGATCGCTTGCCCATCTGGTCAACACGGTGAAGGAGCTGTCAGACCGCAAGATCGGCCTGCGGGTTCTGACTGGAAAGGGCGCTCAGATCGACACCACGACTGCGTCCGGTCGCATGGTGTTCGGAATCTTCGCCACCTTAGCCGAGTTCGAGCGGGATCTGATCCGAGAGCGCACCATGGCGGGTCTCGCCTCCGCGAGAGCGCGCGGTCGCAAGGGCGGACGAAAATTCGCGCTCACCAAAGCTCAGGTGCGTCTCGCGCAAGCCGCCATGGCCCAGCGCGATACTTCAGTTTCCGATCTCTGCAAGGAACTCGGCATCGAGCGCGTCACTCTCTACCGATATGTCGGTCCCAAAGGCGAGCTCAGAGACCATGGAAAGCATGTTCTCGGACTTACGTAGCAACTCGTTTCTTTTCGCAGGTTGAGCCACCTCCGCGCTTCATCAGAAAACTGAAGGAACCTCCATTGAATCGAACTAATATTTTTTTTGGTGAATCGCATTCTGACTGGTTGCCTGTCAGAGGCGGAGAATCTGGTGATTTTGTTTTTCGACGTGGTGACGGGCATGCCTTCGCGAAAATCGCACCTGCTTCCCGCCGCGGTGAGCTCGCTGGAGAGCGTGACCGCCTCATTTGGCTCAAAGGTCGAGGTGTGGCTTGCCCCGAGGTGATCAACTGGCAGGAGGAACAGGAGGGTGCATGCTTGGTGATAACGGCAATTCCGGGAGTACCGGCGGCTGATCTGTCTGGAGCGGATTTGCTCAAAGCGTGGCCGTCAATGGGGCAGCAACTTGGCGCTGTTCACAGCCTATTGGTTGATCAATGTCCGTTTGAGCGCAGGCTGTCGCGAATGTTCGGACGCGCCGTTGATGTGGTGTCCCGCAATGCCG
>NZ_JAPCJD010000167.1:0-1792 GCF_027707845.1 Aeromonas sp. QDB14
AACACATCAATCTTACCGGAGAATATCGTTGGCCAAAGCCTTAGCGTAGGATTTCGCCCTCTCCCGCAAACGACCCCTACAATGGGCCTCCCTTGTCGACCCATAGGAGCATCCGATGCCCGCCCTTATCCCCGAGCTGATCGCCATGGCCAGCGATCCGACCGTCAAAACCACCGACCTGCTGCGCAAGGCTATGGTGGCCGCCCGCTTGCTCAAGCAGCCCGAGTGGGCCGCTTGGATAGACCATGAACTGCAAGGCTATCCGCAGCCCGGGGATTTACCGCCCTACCGTGTGCTGCAAGGTGAGCTCAAAGTCGATGTGCCTGGTCATGGGAGGCTTCCATTGCCAATTAGGAATGCCGAGATGAACAGGTTAATAACGGAATCCCGGTTTGGTCATCCGATGGGGGCCTTGGAGGACCTGGCTGTACCTGGTGAAGTTGTTCGTTCGTTCTTCACCCCCGAACAGAGCCAATTTCTGATACAAGAGCTTTCACTGCCAGGCGTGCCAGAACTCGCCTTGGGGTCAAACCAAGTTCGTGGGCTTATTGAGGCGGTCCGAGACAAGCTGCTGACTTGGGCACTCGACTTGGCCGAGGCGGGGATCCAGGGGGACGGGATGAGCTTTACCTCCCAGGAGCAGCAGCAGGCCCAGCAGCTGGCGCCGGTGAACATCCATATCGGGGGGGATGCCCCCGGTTTTCAGTTCATGCAGAGCTCGCCCGGCGGCCAGCAACAGCAGACAGTGACAGGCGAGCAGAAGGCCGAGGCGCTGGCTGCATTGTTGCCGTGGCTGCAGCAGGTGATTGCACAAGGACAGCTGCAGGGAGAAGCGTGTGCAGAGCTGCAGGCCGAACTGGACACCCTCAAGGCCCAGGCCGCCTCCCCTAACCCAAAATGGCCGGTGATCGGCGCCGTGGCAGACAGCGTGCGGGCTGTGCTGGTAGGCGCCGGCGGGGGAGTGTTGGCGGCGCAGGCGCTGGGCTGGCTGGCCACCTTGAGCGGCAGCTGATGGAACGGGGGACGGCTGCCGCGTTGCGCTGATCCCGCCGCTCACCCGACAAGGGAGGATGGTCGGTGGTGCGCTCGAGCGGGGCGGCATGGTACGCTTGCGAGACTGTATATGGATACAGTGTTTTGCGCGAAACAGCGTGGCTTGGTAGTTCTGGAGGGTGACATGATGGTTTGGGTTTGGGATGCGTTGAAGATGCTGATCGCGGGGATCAGACAGGAGGGCATGACAGCGCTGCTGATCCTGCTGTTTGTTGCCGCTGGGATCTGGATACTGGAGGCGTTGAAAAAAAATCGTTATGGCGCCAGAGCGGGGTTCACGGTTGTGCAGGTGTTGCTGGTGATAGGCGCCCTGCTGTTCTTCTGTTGGGCAGGGTATACCGCGGGTCGGCCAGGCAATGACGATACAAAATGGATCCACGAGGTGGGCCAGTACGGCCTGTAACGATGGTGCCCAGATCACGCCCTGCTTATGCGGGGCGTTTGCTTTCTTGGTCAGCGGCCAAAGCGGCGGGAAAAACCGGCCAGCGTGGGGCCGGGATCCTGCCGTTTGCAGTCCTGCAATCCAAACCACCGAAACCGAGTACAATGGGGGCCTAATATCGCCTAGGAGCACGTCCATGCCCGCACTCATCCCCGAACTGATTGCCCTGGCCAACGATCCGGCCGTTAAAACCGCTGATCTGCTACGCCGCGCCCTAGTGGGGGAGCCCGCAGAATTCGGAAAAAATCGTACGCTAAGGTTTTCCGGGCATCCGTAAGGGCCGAAACTTCCCGTCTT
>NZ_JAPCJD010000168.1:0-1750 GCF_027707845.1 Aeromonas sp. QDB14
TCTGACCAGCGGCCGAGAAGAGGGGCAAAAATCACTTGCATCATTGCATACAGCGCCAATAAAACACCGTAGTTCTCCGCAACATTAGCCTTTCCAACAAACTCCCGTAATAACGCCGGTAAGACAGGCATAATTATGCCAATCCCCATGGCATCTAAAAAAATGATGACCAGTGCCATCATCACAGTGCGGTTCATAGTTAACGCTCTCTATCGGTGATAGGGTTTGAAAAGTAACTCTATCAGTGATAGATTGTCAACAGCGAAAGGAGATAGTGATGGCACGACTAAGCTTGGACGACGTAATTTCAATGGCGCTCACCCTGCTGGACAGAGAGGGGCTAGAGGGCCTGACTACGCGTAAGCTGGCGCAGTCCCTCAAAATTGAGCAACCGACTCTGTATTGGCACGTGCGCAACAAGCAGACCCTTATGAACATGCTTTCAGAGGCAATACTGGTGAAGCATCACACCCGTTCAGTACCGTTACCGACTGAGAGTTGGCAGCAGTTTCTCCAGGAAAATGCTCTGAGTTTCCGTAAAGCATTATTGGTCCATCGTGATGGAGCCCGATTGCATATAGGGACCTCTCCTACGCCCCCCCAGTTTGAACAAGCAGAGGCGCAACTACGCTGTCTATGCGATGCAGGGTTTTCGGTCGAGGAGGCTCTTTTCATTCTGCAATCTATCAGCCATTTTACGCTGGGTGCAGTATTGGAAGAGCAAGCCACAAACCCGACAGAATACAATACAGTGATGGACGCTGTGCCACCATTATTACAGGAGGCATTTAATGTTCAGACGAGAACCACTGCTGAAACGGCCTTCCATTTCGGGCTGAAATCATTAATAGTTGGATTCTCTGCACAATTAGATGAAAAATATATGTCCATCCAGGGTAATAATAAATGATGCTGTCTATGGGGCAGTACTAACGGCAGGGCCAGCGCTTCACATGCGCGGCCAGTGTCCATAAAGTCCGGGTCATTCTCACCATGCAGGCGATACCAAGTAAGCAACTCCACTGCGATGGAAAAGTGCTGTTCATCCAACCCACCCACGCGGCTCAGGTCGGCAGGCCAGTTGCGGCCATTCCAGAGCGATAGCACGATCCCCCGCAAGGTGATTGCGGCACCATAGCCATTCAGGAGAATGTGCCGGTGAGTCAAAAACGGTGATTCCTTCATTACTTTGTTTTCCCCTTAACTATCATCCCCTGAACGCATATGACGATTCCCAAAATCCTTAGCTCCAGACTCACCTAGCGAAACCGATGCCTGTGCCGCAGATATAGCTTCTGCCACCCAATCGCCGTCAATCCCTGGCACAGTCGGGAGTGCGGCGGCCACATCGTCAGGGATGGCCTTAATCCACTCCTGATATCCGAGCGTAGCCTCCAGCAGAGAGCACAGGCGTTTCATCAGATCATTACGTTGTTCAGTCACGGCCAACAATTTGCCAGTGGTATGAACATGGGCCTCGGATGCCAGAAACGCTTGGTCAACGAGCCCGCGCAGATTGAGCAAACCAGACTCCAATCGCTCGATGGTGAACTCTTCTCCCGCACAGCAAGCCACGCAGGCGGCAATTCGACGGTTGTTCATCTCGTCATCGGGGAAAACAGGGGCAATCATATGGGCCGCCTCGCCTGACAGCGTGTATCTGACCACGGACTGTTGCGTATTCCGGCGAAGTTGAACAGCCATTCCGGCCAACGTGAACACCCTGATCCTTAACGCGCTCACGTCACCC
>NZ_JAPCJD010000169.1:0-1584 GCF_027707845.1 Aeromonas sp. QDB14
GCAGCCTGTCAAGGTATTCGAAGAGTACTGTCAGGCGGCATAGGCGAGTGTCGCACTTCGAAGTTGAATTCGCGAAGAAAGTGGATATGGTGGTGTTCATTTAGTGTACAGCTGCTATGAAAATCAACTGGCTGATCACGAATGGAAAAAAGCAAAGGTTGAAGTTCAGCTAAGAACTGAGTTGCAGCATGCTTGGGCTACAAGTCTAGAGATTATTGATACTCTTGAGCAGATTAATCTAAAGACAAGGCATGACGGGCATGATGACTGGCGTAAGCTGTTTTCCATCGCTGGGCGATTGGTATCACATGAAGAAAAAGCATGCGTTATCGAAGATGCACAAACTCTTATAAGTCTTAGGCAGGAGCTTTGTGAGCTTGCTGATAAGTTAGATGTTGTATTAAAACTTGCAAGGTATACATTAGCCATAACATTTACGACAGATCATAAAGCTGTAAAGCAAGGGAGGAGTGGACAGGGATTGTTTCTTGTTTGCATGCACATACTCGAAGAACAGGAAAAGAAAATACAGGTAACAGTTAAACACTTCTCAATGAAAAACAGTGAAAAAGCTCTTGCTGAGTTAAATGAAGCTGATTTAAATGAAAAGATAATTATATCTGTTCTTGTCTCCGCCTCTGATGTCCGTGCTCTAAAGCAGGCATACCCAAATTATTTTGGCTCCACACGAAAATTTAGTGACTTTCTCGAAAGGCAAAGGGGGGATTTGGGGTAGTATTGGTGGAGACTACATGTTGGTTGTTTTGTACAACCAGGCATATATCGATCAGCATATGGTTCCCCTGACAGGGGCTGACGGGTGAACACACAAACGGGAGGCTTGGGCCTCCCGTTTTCCATGGGAAATGTGAGAGAGTAGGCTCCAGCTCGCGGGCGCCCGTCTGGCCATGACAGCCGGACGGGGCGAACGCGACATCTCATAACGGGTCGAGGAAGTAGATGATGAGGACCATGGTGCAAAAAGGGCTGCTGGCCTCCCTGTGCCTGCTGCTGGCCGCCTGCAGCAGTCAGCCTGATGCAGGCAGTGCGGGCAACTGGCGAGGCTATACCCAGACGGGGCTCGCCTCCTATTACGCCGATCGCTACCACAACAAGCGCACCGCCAGCGGGGAGCCTTACCAGCGCCACGCCAACACCGCCGCCCACATGACACTGCCCTTCGGCGCCCTGGTCAGGGTCACCAACCTGGCCAACGACAAGAGCGTGGTGGTCAGGGTCAACGACAGGGGCAATTTCCCCCGCGGGCGCATCATCGATCTCTCCAGGGCGGCGTTCAGCGCCATCGGCAATCCCCGATCCGGGCTTATCAAGGTCAGGATTGAGGTGCTCTAGTCGCCGGTTCTGCATGTGCCCGAGCCCCTCCATACCCGGGCCGCTGGAAGAGGATGCTTCCCAGTGATCGCGGGCCATCTTCTTCATTCCATTGGTGAGGTTGCCAACGCGGCTTCCCATTTTCCGGTGCGCCATTAAGATAGCCAAACGAAAAACGCGAATTCAACTTCGAAGTGCGACACTCGCCTATGCCGCCTGACAGTACTCTTCGAATACCTTGACAGGCTGCCT
>NZ_JAPCJD010000170.1:0-1570 GCF_027707845.1 Aeromonas sp. QDB14
CTAGGAGCTCGGATCTCAGGACGAAGGTCTCCGCGAATGTCCGGTCGATCCGCGCGACGTCCCAGGCGGGCGTTCCCTTGGCGGACATCCACGCCGCAGCGTCGTGCATCAGCCGCACAACCTCGTCGATATCACCCGAGCAGGCGACCCGAACGTTCGGAGGCTCCTCGCTGTCCATTCGCTCCCCTGGCGCGGTATGAACCGCCGCCTCATAGTGCAGTTTGATCCTGACGAGCCCAGCATGTCTGCGCCCACCTTCGCGGAACCTGACCAGGGTCCGCTAGCGGGCGGCCGGAAGGTGAATGCTAGGCATGATCTAACCCTCGGTCTCTGGCGTCGCGACTGCGAAATTTCGCGAGGGTTTCCGAGAAGGTGATTGCGCTTCGCAGATCTCCAGGCGCGTGGGTGCGGACGTAGTCAGCGCCATTGCCGATCGCGTGAAGTTCCGCCGCAAGGCTCGCTGGACCCAGATCCTTTACAGGAAGGCCAACGGTGGCGCCCAAGAAGGATTTCCGCGACACCGAGACCAATAGCGGAAGCCCCAACGCCGACTTCAGCTTTTGAAGGTTCGACAGCACGTGCAGCGATGTTTCCGGTGCGGGGCTCAAGAAAAATCCCATCCCCGGATCGAGGATGAGCCGGTCGGCAGCGACCCCGCTCCGTCGCAAGGCGGAAACCCGCGCCTCGAAGAACCGCACAATCTCGTCGAGCGCGTCTTCGGGTCGAAGGTGACCGGTGCGGGTGGCGATGCCATCCCGCTGCGCTGAGTGCATAACCACCAGCCTGCAGTCCGCCTCAGCAATATCGGGATAGAGCGCAGGGTCAGGAAATCCTTGGATATCGTTCAGGTAGCCCACGCCGCGCTTGAGCGCATAGCGCTGGGTTTCCGGTTGGAAGCTGTCGATTGAAACACGGTGCATCTGATCGGACAGGGCGTCTAAGAGCGGCGCAATACGTCTGATCTCATCGGCCGGCGATACAGGCCTCGCGTCCGGATGGCTGGCGGCCGGTCCGACATCCACGACGTCTGATCCGACTCGCAGCATTTCGATCGCCGCGGTGACAGCGCCGGCGGGGTCTAGCCGCCGGCTCTCATCGAAGAAGGAGTCCTCGGTGAGATTCAGAATGCCGAACACCGTCACCATGGCGTCGGCCTCCGCAGCGACTTCCACGATGGGGATCGGGCGAGCAAAAAGGCAGCAATTATGAGCCCCATACCTACAAAGCCCCACGCATCAAGCTTTTGCCCATGAAGCAACCAGGCAATGGCTGTAATTATGACGACGCCGAGTCCCGACCAGACTGCATAAGCAACACCGACAGGGATGGATTTCAGAACCAGAGAAAGAAAATAAAATGCGATGCCATAACCGATTATGACAACGGCGGAAGGGGCAAGCTTAGTAAAGCCCTCGCTAGATTTTAATGCGGATGTTGCGATTACTTCGCCAACTATTGCGATAACAAGAAAAAGCCAGCCTTTCATGATATATCTCCCAATTTGTGTAGGGCTTATTATGCACGCTTAAAAATAATAAAAGCAGACTTGACCTGATAGTTTGGCTGTGAG
>NZ_JAPCJD010000172.1:0-1528 GCF_027707845.1 Aeromonas sp. QDB14
TTCGCCAGCCAGTGAATTGAGTGGTATCAACGGGTTGGGGAACGGCCATCCAGCGACGGATTTGATCAACAACGCCCCCTCAATGCGGCCATCGAGGCGGCCCGGGCGGGCGAGTCCGGTCGCGGCTTCTCGGTGGTGGCGGACGAAATCCGCACCCTGGCCATCAAGACCCAATCCTCCACCGGCGATATCCTGCAACAGATAAGCGAACGCCTGTTGCAGGTGACCGCAGGCAGCAACCAGATAGCCCAGGCGGTGCAGGAGCAATCCCTGGTCACCCAGGACATCCACCACAGCGTGCTGGACATCAAGCGTCTGGCCGATGACTCCAGCCAGGGCAGCCGCCACGCCGTGCAGGGGCATCATTGCCCTCGTGAAGCAGCTCGGGGACCTGGAGCGGCTGGTGCGCCAGTTTCAGCAGCATCCCGCCACCCGGCCAACCAGCACCGCCCTGACCAGCGGCCAGCCCCTGCTCGCCCGCTAAGCCTTCACGGAGGAAACCAGACCCAAAGACCGTGCGCTAACAATAAAAACGGGCCCCTGCCGTCACCGGCAGCGGGCCCCTCTTTTGGGTGGTGCATGGGCGTCTGAGCGGGTTTCAAATTCGAGTCCTCGACTGAACCCGCGGGTCTTTCGCCCCCTCCCAACCACCTGCTTGTCCGTGCCAGGCCGACCCTCTCGACTGCACCGCATGGCCCTCGGCAGGGCAATGACCTCGCTCACTCCCCCATCCATACACCGTGAATCGTGGGCCTTGAGCGTTGAACGTTGAACGTTGAACGTTGAGCGTTGAGCGTTGAGCGTTGAGCGTTGAGCGTTGAGCGGGAAAACGTTGCGCCTTGAGATCCCTCTTATCCAACCTGCCGCAGGCCCCGCTGCCCCCCAATTTATTGATCTTGCCCGAGAAATCACCCGATCCCCCTTCCCTAACCAGCTCCGTTCGGTAACATGGCAATCGGGATCACCTCTTGTCGGAGTCAGCCATGAACCAGACCGGATCCACAGGAAAAGCGCAGCAGGCTGGAGGCTGAAATTCAGGGGCGGTAGCGTGTTTTTTGCCGGTTGGTGCAGAGCGCAGCGGCGCCCAACAAACGAGCATGGTCACGTGAACCAGAGTGGGATAAAGACGGATGGGGTCGAACGGTAACTAAAAATAGGTGATGCAACCAAAGTCAGACTGGACTTGCAGCCACGTTGTATTGTTCCTGATGAGGTTGATGTCCCTCTCGGTTTTGGCGTTGAAATTCTATTTTCTGCTGCACACATGATCGATATTGAACGACCACCTCAAGAGTATATTGATTGGCAATGAGACCAAAATCCAGAGGGAACCTGGTCGAGAAACGGATGCATAATCGATGTGCCAAGAGAAACTGTCATCGCTCGGTGTTTTCAGTCCCATTGACCTAAATGGTTATTTTTGTTGCCGCAGAGTTTAGCGGTTGTATGTTATCCGGGAATTCAGATAATAAGTGCGACACTCATGGATGAATGGCGAGAGGTGGCCAACTGCTGATTGGTGGTACCC
>NZ_JAPCJD010000173.1:0-1427 GCF_027707845.1 Aeromonas sp. QDB14
ATGGATTTAGGGACTCAGAATACTTTTTTCTGAAAATCAAGGCGGCCTTCCCCGGAAAGCCGCGATGAACCAAATTTAAGGTCAGAGTTCATCGTCAAAAACATGACGTATTGCGTAAGCAGCTCATAAAACGCGGATCGCTTTGATGGTTCCAATTCGATCGCTTCTTTGATGGGAAAGGGGGCGGTGGACAACCTTGTGAAGAGCCACTCCTGCGTTTTGATCGAGATGTGCAGCTGCTTGGGGTTATGGCCAACCATCAGTTGGGTGAAGTTGTAGAGAGGTAACAGGACCTCATGAGCGGTCAACGGCTTCATAGACACTCCATTCTCGTTTGGATAAGGAGATTGAGTATTGATCATGCGAAACAGTGGGGGTAGCCCCTCTGTCTGCCCGGCGTGGTGGCCGGGCACTGATGAGCAGCCGACCTGGGCCCAGGTCTTCACCGCCTCGAACAAGGAGCACGGCGATGACCAAAACAGAGATGGATATTCGGCTTACCAAGATATTCAGCGCGGCCGCCATTGCACAGGCGACCCCTGATAAACGGGCTGTGTGCAGACAGCTCAAGCAGTTTGATAGAGAGGCTCGTGCCCAAGGGCTGTTTGCTCTGGCAGGAGAAGCCAGCCAGATGCGCTGGCAACTGGTAGCGGAACTGCAGCAAGCCAGAGCAGCAGAGGTCAGTCATGGCGGCGTCTAATTGGCAGGCTCTGCTGGTCTATGTGATGAAGTTTGGCCCCTTGAACCAGCAAGGTGCCGAGCAGTGGCTCGATAGTCATTGCCCTGAGTGGCGCAATGGAAACGATGTGCCTGCCGGTCAAATCTGGGTGGCAAAAGTGGGGAGAAGTCATGACAGCAAGCAATGAACGCACCCGCTTGATCCGGCTGGTGCAGGTGGGCCGCCGCTCCCTGGGGCTGGATGACGAAACCTATCGTGAGCTGCTGACCCAGCAGAGTGGCAAGTGCTCTGCGGCAGCGCTGTCGATCCAGGAGCTGGACAAGGTGCTGCAAGCCATGAAGGGGGCAGGGTTTAAACCGACTGTTAAACGTGGCGTAAAAGGAGGCAAGCAGAAGCGTTTAAGCCCGGTCAGCGGTACCCAGGTTCGGACGGCTGAAATAGGGGTGATCCGGGCTATCTGGATCACAATGGCCAAACACGGCCTGCTGCGTGATGGCAGTGAGACGGCGCTCAATCACTATGTGGAGCGTCAGACGGTGCGGATCAATAACGGGGTGGGTGTGGCCGAGGTGTCCTGGCTCGATGGTGCGTTGGCTTATTCGGTGCTGGAATCCCTCAAGCACTGGCATAAGCGGGAGATGGTCAAGGCCCTGCAGGCGGCCAATAAAACTAGGTTCATCGCGGCTTTCCGGGGAAGGCCGCCTTGATTTTCAGAAAAAAGTATTCTGAGTCCCTAAATCCATATGCC
>NZ_JAPCJD010000174.1:0-1427 GCF_027707845.1 Aeromonas sp. QDB14
AGGGTACCACCAATCAGCAGTTGGCCACCTCTCGCCATTCATCCATGAGTGTCGCACTTATTATCTGAATTCCCGCTGTCCCCTATCACAGCCCCCCCATCGAGCAGCCAGCGCTGTTTGCACAGTATCTGCTGCGCTGGCTCGCCAGTGGGGATTCAATCCCCCCTGCCACTGACCTATAGTGGGCTCCTTTCACACCATCTTTGCGAGCAGCACCATGTATATCGGCGAATTTGCCCGGCTGGCGGGCACCACCCCAAAGGCGGTCCGTCTCTACGAACAGCTCGGGCTGCTGCCCGAGCCCAGGCGGCGCGGCAAGTATCGCGTCTACCGGGCCGAGGATCTGGAGTGGGTCGGCTTTATCCGCGAGGCCCAGCGGCTTGGCTGCAAGCTCGGGGAGCTGGTTCCCCTGCTCGCGGGCGTCACCAGCCTCGACCACTTCCCCTGGCAGAAGGTGGAGCAACTGGTGGCGGACAAGCTGGCGCAGATCGAGGCGGAGGTCGCCAGGCTGCAACGCCAGCACCAGGGCTTGCGCCAGTGCGCCACGCTGCTGGCGCAGCACCCCTGCCGCTATGGCGCCCCGGTCCGGCACGCCCCCGACGATCAGGATCATCCCGCAGCAGCGGATCGGGGGCAAAAGGTGGCTTGACTCTGTCCCATGGGACAAGGGGTGTAATGGGGGCTCACTGCAAGGAGCCATGCCATGACCCCCAACCTGCTTGTTCTCAACGGCAACCCCAAACCCGACAGCCTCTGCCACGCCCTCGCCCGGGAATATGCCCGCGGCGCCGAGCAAGGGGGCGCCCGCGTCACCCTGCATCACGTGGGAGGGCTCGCCTTCGAGCAGGATCTTCACCACGGCTATGACGAGGCGCAGCCCCTCGAGCCCGATCTGCAGGCGGTGCAGCAGAGCCTGGTGCAGGCACACCACCTGGTGATCGTCGCCCCCGTCTGGTGGGGCCACCTGCCTGCCCGCCTCAAGGGGCTGCTGGATCGCACCCTGCTGCCGGGCTTCGCCTTTCGCTACCAGCCGGGGAAGGCGCACCCAGAGCGGCTGCTCGCCGGCAAGACGGCGCGCCTGCTGCTCACCATGGACAGCCCCCCCTGGTATTACCGCTGGTGGCAGGGTGCCCCCGTGGAGCGTACCCTGGACCAGCCCGTGCTGGGGCTCTGTGGCATCCGGCTGACCCACCGCCAGCATCTGGGGCCCGTCCACACCTCGGATGAGGCGGCCCGCCAGCGCTGGCTCACTCAAGCCGGGGCCGCCGCCCGCCAGGATGTGCGGCGGCTGGGCAGACGCCCCGCCTAACCCCTGCCACGGGCATTTTTTTGCCCATAAAAAAGCCCCGCCATGGCGGCAATGCTGTTCACTTAAGCGGAGCCGCATTGCGATTTACCGGAAAACGGGTCTTTGATATCTTCACCGC
>NZ_JAPCJD010000175.1:0-1389 GCF_027707845.1 Aeromonas sp. QDB14
CATGTACAGGATCTTTAGCTACAACCAATTGAAATAGATAGAAAAAAGGCTTCGTTTGTGATCTGATTTAATCGCAAAAAAAAACCGACACGCCCGAAGCCATGACTATTATCAATGCAACCCAGTACCTCAAGCAACTTCTTAGCTCTTCTGAACTCAACCGGATCGGTAAATTTACCGGTTTTTGTCAGCGACTCCGGGATATCCAGCCTGCGAGACTACTCCCGGCTCTGCTCTCAGGGCTTGGTTGCGACAAGGTGGATGGTATTGCTGGTTTGCATCGCCATTTCAATGCGTTGCAGCTCCATGATACTGACCAAATAGCGTATAAACCCTTTCACAACCAGTTACGCAAGCAGGGTTTTCCCTTGTTCATGCGCGCACTGGTTGAACGAGCCATCGCCTTACGCCTCAAGGAGTGTCTACCGGACGCCCACGGACTGGCAGGCTTTGAGCAGGTACTGCTGCAGGACGGGTCGTCATTCGCGTTACATCCGCAATTGGCAGAACATTTCCCGGGCCGATTCAATAAGCACAGCCCCGCTGCGGTAGAGTGTCATATGACCATGTCCTTGCTGGACCAGTCGCCGATATCGATGAGTATCACGGCGGATACCGAATCGGAGCGCAAGCATCTTCCGGCCGCAAATTCGTTAAATAACAAACTGTTATTGGCGGATGCCGGTTACATCAGCCGCGAGTACTTTGCTGATGTGACCAAAGCCAAAGGAAGCTATCTGGTCAGAGGGAGTCAAAATCTCAATCCCAAAGTACAGGCAGCTTACCGACAGGACGGCAGGGAAATGCCCAAGTTACTCGGAAAAAAGCTCAAGGATATCGATCGGAGAAGCTGCAGAGCCGAGGTTCTGGATCTGGATGTGAGTTCGGGAAAGTATAAATATCGACTCATAAGACGTTGGTTTGCAGAGGAAAAACGGTTCTGTATATGGATGACCAATCTTCCGCGTGAGCGATGGCCAGCCGAGAAGGTGATGGCATTGTATCGTTGCCGTTGGCAGATCGAACTGTTGTTCAAAGAGCTGAAATCACATAACCGGTTGAAGGCGTTCGCGACACGACAAAAAGCGATAGCGGAAGGCTTGATCTGGGCTAGTTTGCTGGCCTTGCTGGTCAAACGTCGGCTGGCGCTGACGCTGATTGGCAGCGCGGAGTTATCGATGCTGAAGATTGCCAAAAACAGCGCGCTTTGGTTAATGCCGATATTGGCGAGCATCATCCATGGTGCGTGGCAGGAAATAACAGAGAAGTTGGAGTGGGCAATGGTGTATTTATCCAAAAACGGCAAAAAGAGTAGGCAGAGAAAATCCAAGCAAAACAACACGTTAGACGGTATTATTAATTCGCTTGCCGCTTAAGGTTCTGTACATG
>NZ_JAPCJD010000176.1:0-1385 GCF_027707845.1 Aeromonas sp. QDB14
CATGTACAGGATCTTTAGCGGCAACCAATTGAAATAGATATAAAAAAGGCTTCGTTTGTGATCTGATTTTATCGCCAAACAAAATCAACACGCGCGAAGCCTATGACTATTATCAACGCTAATTACTATCTGGAGCAACTCTTGGCTCCCGCCGCACTCGAGCGCATTGCTCGGCTCTGCAAGTTTTGTCTGCGTCAGCGTGCCATTACCCCAGCCATGCTCGTACCTGCACTGCTGCGGGCCATGGGAGGCGACCAGGTCAATGACATTGCCGGTTTACACCGCCATTTCAATGCCTTGCAACTGGTAAACACCCATCAGGTTTCTTACAAACCGTTTCACAATCAGCTGCGCAAAGAGAGCTTTGCCCTGTTTATGAAAGCCCTGGTCGAGCGGGCCATCGCCTTGCGTATCGACCATCAACTCAAAGCAGCCTCCCTCGGCGCGTTCAAGCAGGTGTTACTGCACGATGGCACCTCCTTTGCGGTGCATCGGCGCCTTGCTGCTGATTTTCCCGGCCGGTTCAAGACCATCAGTCCGGCAGCTATCGAGTGCCATATGACCATGTCACTGTCGGAGCAGAGCCCGTTGTGCATGAGTGTGTCTGCCGATACCGCAGGGGAACGGCAATTTCTGCCTGAAGCCCACACGCTGACCAACTGCCTGCTGCTGGCTGACGCAGGTTACATTGACAGGGCTTGGTTTGAGCAGGTGAACGACGCTGGCGGATTTTATCTGGTGCGCGGCACGAAAAGCCTGAACCCCAAGATAATCCAAGCCTGGCGCGGTGATGGACGGGAAGTACCCAAGCTGGCGGGACTATCTCTGAGAGAGGCCGGACGGCGACGCTGTCGGGCCGAGGTACTGGATATGGTGGTGAAGTCCGGCCAGGTCGAGTACCGGTTGATCCGGCGCTGGTTTGCTGAGGAAAAGCGGTTCTGTCTGTGGATGACGAACCTACCGCGAGCAGCATGGTCAGCAGAGCAGGTGATGAGCCTGTATCGCTGCCGTTGGCAGGTGGAGTTGTTATTTAAAGAGTGGAAATCGCACAACCGGCTCAAGGGGTTTGTGACGGGCGAGAAAGCGATTGCCGAGGGGTTGGTGTGGACGAGCCTGCTGTCGCTGGTGATGAAGAGACGGGTCGCGCAGAGTGTGATGAGTGGGGCGCTATCGATGCTGAAAGCGTCGAAGAACAGTGCGACGTGGTGGCTACCGCTATTGGAAGCAGTGGCCCATAGGGCGCTGACAGAAATAAGGGAAAGATTGGAATGGGCTGCCGATTATTTGGCCAAGAACGCCTGCCGAACCAAGCAGAGAAAGTCGATACAGAACAGGACCTTGGAAGGCGTTTTAAATGGACTCGCCGCTTAAGGTCCTGTACATGA
>NZ_JAPCJD010000177.1:0-1333 GCF_027707845.1 Aeromonas sp. QDB14
TGGATTTGACCCCATAGGTCCAGACACTTTTTCCCGCTTAGGGTTGTGATACCCGACTGCGCAGAAATTCCCGTGGTGAACGGTATCCCAAGGCGCTGTGCGGGTGGTGCTCGTTATAATGCTCAAACGCGATAGCCAAATTGCCTACCGCTGTTCGGCTATCCGGTTTTGGCATCATCTCGATATAGTCTCGCTTCATCGTCTTCACGAAGCTTTCCGCTATACCGTTACTCTGTGGGCTTCTCACTGCTGTCGTTCTGGGCTCCAACCCGATTTCTCGTGCAAACGCGCGGGTCTCATGGGCTCGATACGCCGAGCCATTATCAGTCAGCCACTCCACCGGTGATGCCGGCAACGAATCCCCAAAGCGACGTTCGACAGACCTCAGCATGACATCTTGCACAGTGTCACTATCGTAACCCCCAGTACTGGCCGCCCAGTCCAACGCTTCCCTATCGCAGCAATCCATGGCGAACGTGACACGTAGTTTTTCACCGTTATCGCAGCGAAACTCGAAGCCATCTGAGCACCACCGTCGATTGCTCTCCTTGACGGCAACACGCCCCTTATGTGCCTGCTGGGCCAATGGTGCAGCTGGTTTTCTTTCCAGCAGCAAGCCATGCTCGCGCATGACGCGATATACCCGCTTAGCGTTTACCACAGGTTGTTCTGTTGCCTCAGACTGACGCCGTAACAGCGCCCAGACCCGGCGATAGCCATAGGAGGGAAGCTCTGCCATCGCCTCCATGATACGGCCAAGTAAGGCTGCATCATCACGCTGGCGATGATGACGACCATCTTGCCAACCCGGTTTTCGATGAACACGAACGGATAGCTGCGCACGCGATACATTAAGAGCCTGGCTCACAGCACTTAATCGTCGTCCCCCGGCAACAAGGGCGCATGCGCAATCCATTTTTTTGCTCGACCATACTCCACGGCTTCTTTGAGGATCTCGTTCTCCATGGTCTTCTTCCCGAGCAGACGCTGAAGCTCTCGGATCTGCTTGATGGCAGCAGCCAACTCGGAAGCAGGAACAACATCCTCACCGGCGGTGATCGCCGTGAGAGACCCTTCTTGGAATTGCTTACGCCATTTGAAAAGCTGGTTTGCGTTGACGTCGTGCAAGCGAGCAACATGAGAGACGGTCATCCCGGGCTCAAAGGTCTGCTGCACGATGGCGATCTTTTCTTGTGGAGTCCGGCGTCGACGGCGCTCGGCCCCTGTTAACACTTCGACCATCTTCTCGTTGTGACTAGTACTGAACATAGCTCCAAGACTACCTCTTAAGTTAAGAGGGGCGAAGTGTCTGGATCTTCAAGGGGCCAATCTA
>NZ_JAPCJD010000178.1:0-1304 GCF_027707845.1 Aeromonas sp. QDB14
GGTTCTTCGCGGGATCTTGGGGAAGTGGAAGTTGACAGACAGGGTGCTGGTAAACTGGCTGTCTCCAAACACACCACCACCATCACCCTGCTGTCGCCGTGCATCATATTGATATTGCCTCCTTCTGGCCAGGTTATACCGTCATCGCCCAAGCGCTTTCTGCCAACCATCACACCCTGTTTACCCTTGAGCCTCGCGCCGACTTCTTGCCCCGTTGTCGCCGATGCCTGCAACCCACGCCATTGATCCACGACCAACGTATCCGCCGGGTGCGTGAGCGAGACCTATTTGACCGACAAGTCTGGTTACAACTGCCTGTTCGCCGCGTCGACTGTCTGCGCTGTGGTCGCGTCAGTGAACATATCGACTGGCTCCCCTCTGGCTCCCGCCTCACCCGGCGCATGCAGTGCTGGATTGAAGCGCTCGTTCAGTACCTCCCCATCCGCCATGTCAGCCAGCTCACCGGGGTCGGTTGGCACACCATCAAGGAGATCGACAAGCGCCGTTTGCAGACCAGTGTGGGCACCATCGAACTTGGGGAGGTGCGGCGGCTGGTGATGGATGAGTTTGCCCTGCACAAGGGACACCGCTATGCCACCGTGATCATGGATGCCGAGCGAACCCGCGTCCTGTGGGTGGGGCACGGCAACAGCCGGGCCGCGATCCGTCCCTTCTTCGAGCAGCTCGGCGAGCGATGCCAGCAGATTGAAGCGGTGGCGATGGACATGAACACGGCGTTCGACCTGGAGGTGAAGCAACACTGCCCGCAGGCGGAGGTGGTCTACGACCTGTTCCACGTGGTGGCTCGCTATGGCCGAGAGGTGGTGGACCGGGTGCGAGTGGAGCAGGCGAATGCACTGAAAAGCGATAAACCGGCGCGAAAAGTGGTCAAAAGTGCGCGTTGGTTGCTGCTACGTAATCGGGCGAAGTTGAGTGAAAAACAGGATGTGAAGTTGCAGGAGCTGTTGGCGGCGAATCAACCGCTGGCGATGGTGTACGTGCTGAAAGAGGGGTTGAAGGGCATCTGGTATGCGCCGAGCGTGTGGGAAGGATGGCGACGATGGCGGAGCTGGATGCGGCAGGTGAAGGAAAGCGGGCTAGCGCCGCTGCAACGATTTGGTCGAAATTTATCGAAATATATGCGGGGGATCCTGGCGAGTGCAAACTACCCGATGCACACGAGTGTGCTGGAAGGGGTGAACAACAAGATCAAAGTGATAAAGCGTATGGCATATGGATTTAGGGACTCAGAATACTTTTTTCTGAAAATCAAGGCGGCCTTCCCCGGAAAGCCGCGATGAACC
>NZ_JAPCJD010000179.1:0-1299 GCF_027707845.1 Aeromonas sp. QDB14
CATATGGATTTAGGGACTCAGAATACTTTTTTCTGAAAATCAAGGCGGCCTTCCCCGGAAAGCCGCGATGAACCAAAAATACGGCGACCATGGGCCGCCGTATGAGTCGGTGCTACTTGTCCCCTCAACCGCTACATCCTGTACCAGCCGCCACCAGGGCGAGAGACCGGTCGAGCATAGGATCGCCAAGATATGAAAACAAATGGTATATATTCATCTAGGAATTGAAGAGAATTCATATCATGTTGCTGGAACAGCTTGCACGCATAGACCTTAATCTGTTGATAATCCTGCAAGTCTTGCTGGAAGAGCGCAACGGCAGCCGGGCTGCACGCCGTTTGCACCTGAGCCAGTCCGCCGTCAGCAAGGCCCTTGGACGGTTGCGGGAGACCTTTGACGATCCCCTGTTCGTACGCTCGGCCTACGGGATGGATCCCACTCCGCGCGCCCTGGATCTCCAGCAGCAACTGCAGCCCATACTGCTCTCCCTGGACAACCTGATCCAGCCGCCGGACTTCGATCCCGCCAGCACGGAGCGGGAGTTCGTCATCGCCAGCATGGACAGCGCCTTCACCCTGTTTGCCCCCCTCTACCTGAGCGAACTGAAGCGTCAGGCCCCTGGCATCCGCCTGCGCTACGAGGAGTGGACCGAACACAGCCTGACCGAGATGAGCCAGGGCCAGGTGGATATCGCCTTCACGGTGCGGGAGAACTGCATCAATTCGGATTTTCGCCTCGACACCCTGCCCAACGCCATCTGCCAGCGGTTGCTCACCATCGACGATCTCACCTGCCTGGTGCAGCGGGATCACCCTGCCTTGCAGGAGCCCGAGTGGGATCTCGCCCGTTACCTCGCCTACCCCCATGTGCAGACCTACTGCGAGGGGCGGGATCGCTGGATGCTGGATCACAAGCTGGCGGAGCAGGATCTCTATCGCCGGATCGAGGCGACCGTGCCCTCCTTCGAGGCGGCCCTGCGCATGGGCATGCACTCGGACATGATAGTGACCCTCTCCCGCCTCTACGCCCGCCACGCCACCCAGGTCTACCCCCTGGTGCCGCTGCCGCTGCCCATCGCCCTGGACAGCATCTCCCACCTGCTCATCTGGCATCAGCGCCACGAGGAGGATCCGGGCCATCGCTGGCTGCGGGAGACCCTGCTCGCCCTCATCATGGGCAAGCTGGAAACCTCGGCGGACGGCCCGGCCGCTGCCGCCTGACGCGCAAAAAAAAGGTTCATCGCGGCTTTCCGGGGAAGGCCGCCTTGATTTTCAGAAAAAAGTATTCTGAGTCCCTAAA
>NZ_JAPCJD010000180.1:0-1264 GCF_027707845.1 Aeromonas sp. QDB14
TGAGCGTTCACATTGGTCCGGAAATGGTGTTCACGTTGAATCGGAATTGGTGTTCATGATCGGCCGGAATATGCAGGCTCCAACAACCTGGGCACTTTACGAGTGCCCATGGATGCACAGATCCTGATCAACGATGGTCAGCACCGTCGTAAAGCTATCGAAGAGGCGTTGGTAGAGCGCCCCGAACTGGGTCAGGACAACATCCCTGTCTTGTTCTTTGTCGATGAAGGGTTAACCCGAAGCCAGCAAATGTTTGCTGATCTCAACAAGTACGCGGTCAAACCCAGTCCGTCACTGTCAACGCTCTATGACCATAGAGATCAAGGCTCTGAGCTTGCTCGCCATTTGGCTACCAGCATGGAGCCCTTCGTCGGGCTTACTGAGATGGAAAAGTCGAGCATCTCCCAGCTCTCCAGCAAGCTATTCACCTTAAGTAGCATCAAACAGGCAACCCGAGCCCTACTGGGCAAGGGACCTAAAGAGGGCTGTACAGATGAAGAGGCCAAGCTGGCGGCTCTCTATTGGAAAGCGGTCTACGACCAGATGCCGGATTGGCAGATGGCCAGTCGCAAAGAAGTATCACCCGCCCAACTCCGGCAGGAGTATGTCCATGCTCACGGGGTCGGCTTGCAAGCTCTCGGTATGCTCGGCCGCTTCTTGATAAGCGAGCATCCTGATACCTGGCAAACAGACCTTGGTAAGCTCAAGACCATTGATTGGCGCAAAACCAACCCGGAATGGATTCGCAGAACCATGTCGCATGGCAAGCTAAGCAAGTCAACCACCGCGCTCCAGCTTACCTGCAACGCACTTAAAACCTCACTAAACCTCCCCCTCACTCCCGAGGAGAAGGTACTTGAAGCTCAGGTTGTCTCTCAATGAACCCCTTGATTCAGGCCCATGATCTGGCCGATTACGAAGATTTCATCAATACCGAGCCCTTTGCCGGCCGCCCACTGGCAGAGTATGTAGCTGAAGTACAACGTATCTATTGCGCAGACAAACGTCCCTGGGTCATTGGTTATAGCGGAGGTAAAGACTCTTCTGCTGTGCTGACGCTGGTCTATCTGGCACTGCTGGGGCTACCGCCTGAACTGCGCCACAAAGATGTCTTTGTCGTTTCATCAGACACCCTGGTCGAGACCCCTGTTGTCGTCGATTTGATCATTCGGACCATGGATCAAATCGAAACCTGATTACCCATGACCCTCAGCCAGCTTCAAGAGCCGATATGGCATCGGAGGGCTTGCCACGACTGCATGCC
>NZ_JAPCJD010000181.1:0-1255 GCF_027707845.1 Aeromonas sp. QDB14
AGGCAGCCTGTCAAGGTATTCGAAGAGTACTGTCAGGCGGCATAGGCGAGTGTCGCACTTCGAAGTTGAATTCGCGCCATCGCCAAGAGGAACGAACATGTTTATCCATCACATTTTGAGCAAGCAATACGCCGCCGTCAGCATCAAGCCAATGAGAGACGGTAGTGTCGATTTCACGGTCAAGGGCAGCACCAAGGGAGCCATCAAAGGCGCTATCACAGGGGCGGGCATCGGTGCCAAAGGAGGCATCCCCGGTGCCGTCGCAGGCACCATCATCGGCGGCACTATCGGCTATATCACCGGACCAGCGGACTGAGGAGGCTAACCATGGACGAGTTTATCCAAGAAGGGAAATACGCCTCCCACGAGACGCTCAAGGGGTATGCCTACAGCTGGCAGACGTTGAGCTTGCTTATGCAGGAGGTCATCACACATGGAATGTATGTTCCTGAGTTCCTGCCAGCTGAAAACCAGCCTGTGCTTCTGGTCGTGGTCAAAGAGGCGACCGTGCTCAAGGCCAAGACCCTACACAGCGAAGCCCCTGAAGTCCTGATTTCTATTGCATCCCACACGGGGGAGTCGGTCAGGGATGACGAGGAGGGTTACTACGCCGACTACTGGCGGTTATCAGAGGGGCATATCCAGCTTATCGACTGCGCTGAACATGCCGTGTTCTGGTTGCTTCTCCCTGCAGTTGAAGCATGGGAGCCCTACCGATTCACCGGTTATGGCACCCCGTTTGTTGCTCTATCTGCCCCAACCCCTGTATTCCAGCATCTGGCCTTTGTACTCCAGCAAGAGCAGACCCAGCCGGACTTGGGCACCACTATCTACCTGAAATCCACAATCTGATTCACCCGAGGCTCCCAATATGAATACCAAAACCAACAAGCAAGCTGCCAATCAGCAGGCCAGCACCACGACCGAGGCCAGCGATAAACCAGTTCAGCCCGCCAAGATTATCTTGGCTAGTGGCGTAGCCACTTTGCTCTCGCCAGGCTCAACGACCACCGTGGGCTATGAAGTAGGCCATGAGCCCGAGCAGACCGACCTGTTGATCCGTTTGACTGGCAGCAGTGGCGGCGGCCTGTGCTCCAAGGAGTGGTTCAGCTTGTCCCAAGTCATCGATCTGCTCAACGAGCAACAGCCTGACAAGCCATTTACCTCGGGGTTATTGAAGGGAAGGTGCGAACAAGTCCCTGATATGAGATCATGTTTGTCATCTGGAGCCATGGAACAGGGTTCATCATGAGTC
>NZ_JAPCJD010000182.1:0-1243 GCF_027707845.1 Aeromonas sp. QDB14
GGCATGCAGTCGTGGCAAGCCCTCCGATGCCATATCGGCTCTTGAAGCTGGCTGAGGGTCATGGGTAATCAGGTAAAAAAATGACATACGCTCAAAAGCTTATATGTGAGCATAAAGTGCCATTAGCTGAAGTATACTCACAGCTTGGCTATAGTGAATATTCAAGCTTTAGTCATGCTTACAAGAAGCATTTTGGTGTCAGTCCTCGTGAACATATAGGAATGCCTCCGAACTCTTGACGTAAGTAACAACAGATTGCTTCGCGAATTCAACTTCGAAGTGCGACACTCGCCTATGCCGCCTGACAGTACTCTTCGAATACCTTGACAGGCTGCCTGAATCCGAGACATTTCCGAGGTCGTAGGTTGAGCCACTGCTCCGCTCTCCTGACATCCTCGTCCGTGACCTCTCTCAGGTCTGTTCCCTTTGGGATAAACTGCCTCAACAGCCCATTGCTGTTCTCGTTCAGACCGCGCTCCCACGAAGAGTAAGGGTGCGCAAAGTAAGTCTCGGCACCCAGCGCTTCCTCTATCGCCTTGGGAAGGTGCTAACAAGTCACTTGGCACAAAAACACACCATTCTAAATTATTGATATTAAATGGCTAAACTTTTTAGTTTTGGCACATAGGGTACTTATTCGCACCTTCCCTAATTGCTGGGTGCAGAACGTTACTAAATGTATTCCACATGCTGTTTGGACCATTATCAGTGCCAGAGGCAGCAGAGTGATTGATGAAGTCCGTAGACATTAATTCATCGAAGGATTTTCTATTTAAATCAACAATTACTTCCTTATTGAAACGTTGAACTATTGTCTTACTATTGTTTTCATTCATAAAAAACTCCGAATTTTTACACTCACTTTGGTCGGCATATGAATTAACTGTAATAAACATTAATATAACAGCCATCATTAGCACACCACCAAGTTTCATTAAATTTCTCATGCCATATCCCTTTTATTTTCTCATCTTTCCGATTTAGTAAGTATATAGAAAATATGGATAATGTAATTGGTCGAAAAGGTCAGAAACTTGTTTAAAAGACTCGAAAGGAAGATAGAGTAAGCCTAACATGGTTAGTCCACAGTGAATCGCCACTGGCATAGTAGCCACTTGGTGTATGACTATAAGTATGCCAAATCACCAGTCGTTGAAATAATGAATCGACTAGGGAAGGTGCGAACAAGTCCCTGATATGAGATCATGTTTGTCATCTGGAGCCATGAAAAAGGGTTCATCAT
>NZ_JAPCJD010000183.1:0-1243 GCF_027707845.1 Aeromonas sp. QDB14
CTGATGCTCTCGGAGACTGCGCTACAGGATCAGATCACCGAGATGACAGATAGTTCCCCGATTTGAGCAACAAGGCCGTAGAATATCAAAGTCAGGTCATTGGATGGCCTTTAATATACTTTATTTCGGCACATCGAATCTGCCCTTTTATCAGTTCAACAATCTTTTCAAAATCTTCAGATTTACAATATAAATTATCGCTATGTGAAATCTTAAATGGCGTTGATTCAAACCTTAATGCTTTCTTTCTATTGGAGATGATTAACGTATAGTCCCAATCTTTTTTAAACATGGTTTCATGCTCTGTTACTTCACTTTTAAAGTCAGTGAAAAATATCGCAAGGAGTGCCATCCCACCAGCCCCCACCAGAGAAAATGGTCCCAATACAGCCACTGCAAATACACAGACCACCACGCCAAGCCAAGCCAAACCACGGACTATCGTATAAGCTACTTCTGGAATAACATCCTGATAAGTGACAATAACGCCTTCTGTTGTAAGACGGTAATGATAGTTTTTATCTGCCATCACTAAATAACGAAAATAAGGGATCATTGCTATAGCAACACCGAATGCTAGATAAGCAAACCCCCAATCAACATCACCTGTAAGTAATACACAACCTACAGCAAATAACGTCATAACTGCAGTGACTAGAAAAATAATAAGCCAAGCAAATGGTGTAGAAACCCGAATATTCCACTCCTGAAGAATTGGGGCCTCACGCACTTTTTTTTGATTGGCATCGAGAATACGTTGTTGCTCTTCCTGTGGTAATAGACGAAAAGGAATCTCCTGCTCATTCACATCAACTTCCTCGTTTGACTTATCCATTATTTATTCCCTTGCTTGCCGACCACCAACGCGGGCATTGTACCCAGATCGCCGCTGCAGCTATTCAATGTCACAGGGCCGCCACTACTACTGTTGCCCTTGAAAATAAACTCCCGCTGAACCATGCCCCCGAGATACCCCAGTTCCAGTTTGATGGCCGAGTTGGTATCAACCTCCAGCGGCAGGGAATAGACCATGTCCTCCCAGCTCCCGCGTAGTGTATCTATCATCTTGGGTTTCATTGCAGCCAGATAGCGGTCAAGCTCCTCTTTGGAGCGCGCGGGGATCATCTGACCAGCACTGGCAAGTGGTTGAGAAGTGACATTTAACCCTACCTGATTACCCATGACCCTCAGCCAGCTTCAAGAGCCGATATGGCATCGGAGGGCTTGCCACGACTGCATGCCC
>NZ_JAPCJD010000184.1:0-1222 GCF_027707845.1 Aeromonas sp. QDB14
GGGCATGCAGTCGTGGCAAGCCCTCCGATGCCATATCGGCTCTTGAAGCTGGCTGAGGGTCATGGGTAATCAGGTAGATATTTAGAAATGAAGGGCGTTGCAAAAAAATATCTTAAAAATCTCGATGAAGCCAAGATCTCTCCTTCCGAAAAACTAGAGGAGTACAAAGAACGTCTTGCTAACTCATTAGCTCCTTATGCAGACAATCCTGCATTTCAAGCGTTTCTTGAAATGCAACGAATGGTTAAGCTCGGAGAGTAACGATGAGACCTGTCAGGAAAAATGCCTCTCCTATCAATGGTGACTTTAATAAATATGAAGATGCTAAGCCAGAGCTGGTGAGCAGACTTGGGCAATACTGCAGTTACTGCGAAAGAATGGTTCCTACACTTTTAGCTGTTGAACATATTGAGCCTAAGGATGGTGATTATAAACAACCTCATTTAGAACGGCGTTGGTCAAATTTTTTACTTGCTTGTACTAACTGCAATTCATCAAAGGGTAGTAAAAAGGTAGATTTTAAAGAACTGTTATTCCCAGATAGAGATAATACATTTTATGCATTTTCTTATAATGATGACGGAACAGTATCACCATCTTTAGCTTTAAATGTTAATCAAAAAAAACTAGCCGAGAATACATTGAAGTTAGTTGGTCTAGATAAACCCATCCAAGAGCATCTTGATTCAAATGGAGAATTTGTCTATCTGGATAGGGTTGGGCAGAGAATGGGTGCAATATCTGAGGCGCAAGAGGCATTGAAATGTTTTTTATCTGCTCCCTCTCAAGAGATGAAAAACATGATAGTTTCACTAGCAAAGGCAAAAGGTTTTTTTAGCATATGGATGAAAGTTTTTCATGCACATCCAGATATGAAAATACTCTTTGTTAGAGGGTTTAATGGTACTGAGCTTAGTGGCTGCTTTGATATGACGACCGCAGGGGAAATAGTTCCTTCCCCAAATCATGATCTTCTTCAAGATGGGAGTAAAATATAACCATGATGTCAATTCTATATATAATTTTTTGATTTGACAGATGTAGCTTATAGGTTTGATTAGAGAGGCGTAATCGCACATTGATGTAATTGTAAATTTCTCTTTTCACCTCATAACTAACCCTTCTCCTTTTTTTAATAAACGGGATGTACAGATCTAGTTATCACCTGACACCGGCCTCAAACCGGTGTCTTGTTTACGCTACTTTAGTGCGCACTTCCTTC
>NZ_JAPCJD010000185.1:0-1222 GCF_027707845.1 Aeromonas sp. QDB14
TCATGATGAACCCTGTTCCATGGCTCCAGATGACAAACATGATCTCATATCAGGGACTTGTTCGCACCTTCCCTAGACTAGGGAAGTCATCCCTCTGAGCGTCAGGAACATCCCCATGAAACTCTATGCCCACCCTTTTCGTCCTACAGCCAGAAAGTGCTGATCGCTCTCTACGAGAATGCCACCCTGTTCGAATACCGGAACCTCGAAGAGCCGGCGGCCAGCGCCGAACTTGCCGCCCTTTGGCCACTCAAGCGCTTCCCGGTGTTGCTGGATGATGGTCGCAGCATCCTCGAGAGCAGCACCATCGTCGCCCATCTGCAGGCGCACCATCCGGGCCCCGTCAGCCTGATCCCGCCCAGCGATGCGGGTCTGGAGGTGCATATGCTGGATCGCGTCTTCGACAACTATGTGATGACGCCGATGCAAAAAAGTGGTGCTGGATGCGCTGCGCCCGGTCGCGGATCGCGACCGCTATGGTGTAGCGGAGGCCTGCGAGCTGCTCAATCAGATCTACCCCTGGCTCGATCAGCGGCTGGAAGGACGCCACTGGATTGCCGGCGCAGACTTCACGCTGGCCGATTGCGCCGCCGCACCCTCGCTCTTCTACGCCGACTGGGCCCACGATATCCCGGCTGGCTATGGCCGTCTGCGTGCCTATCGCGCCCGTCTGCTCAATCATCCCTCCATCGTGCGGGTGGTGGAGGAGGCGAGGCCATTTCGACACTACTTCCCGCTGGGCGCGCCAGCGCGTGATTGAGCGAGATGACTTGTGGTGGGCGAGTATTGTCGCCCCAGGCAATGTGCGAGGCGGACAGGGGCATGGCGTGATCCATTGCAGGGGAAAACAGCAATATTCATTCAAATGAGTGGGTATGCGTTTATGGCTGATATTTCCCCGAGGATTTTTTAATGTTTATGCGTAATATTTCATGCTTTTGCATAAAGCAAATGCCGGGTATGTCTCTGCTGGTGGGTTGTGTAGTGAAAGAGAGATGAGAATCGGGTTAACGATGCGGCAACCTTTGATTGAAGATGGCAGTCGTCAGTCGAAGAGGGGGGATGGGGGCAGCAATCGCTGTTGGTGGCAAAGTCGGGGGGAGGTTGTCTCTTTGGCGGCCGCATAAAAAAAGCCCGCTTTGATCGCGCAATGCTGATCAGTTAAGGATCCATTGACCGATCCTTCTGCTGTAGGACAATCCGGAACCAATCACTGGTTCCG
>NZ_JAPCJD010000186.1:0-1142 GCF_027707845.1 Aeromonas sp. QDB14
GCACCGATAACTGGTATCGTTGCCCCTCGGTCAACTGCTGATAGCTCATGGTGATACTGCTTTTACTTTGGCGAGCAGAAGGGTACCACCAATCAGCAGTTGGCCACCTCTCGCCATTCATCCATGAGTGTCGCACTTATTATCTGAATTCCCGGATGACACCGTCGCTGGCCACAGTGCCAGGCAAACTGCTGACAATGCTCTTTGTCACCCACCACTCTGATACCCTGGCGCCGAAACAGCGTCACTTGCTTGAGCCAGCGCACCTCGTCCAACCCCAGCCGCACCAGGATGGGGGCAAGAGAAGCCGGGATATGGCCCCGTTTGTCCACTCGGATGGCGCGACCTGTCCAGTCCACCAGCATCAGGTAATCCGCAAAGGCATATGGCAGGCTATCGGGTCGCGCGTCGTGCGCGAATGGCAACAGCAACGGCGGCAATGGGGCGGCGGACTGCTCGCCATCGAGACGCTGCTTGAGGCTGGTGTAATCGCTCTGTTCAGGCCGGTCGGACAATCCCGCTCGTATCGGATTGAGATCAACATAGGCCATGCAGGCCAGCAGGGCTGATTCGGTGAGCAAGGCCTGGCTCTTGAAGCGCCCTTCCCAAAAATGGCCCTTGCAACCATCTTCCCGATTGGACTGCCGAGCCAGGTTTTCGTTGAGCAACCGCACAAACCAGCTGATGGAATGTAACCGCTCCCGCCACTGCCCTATCAGTTGTTGCACCACAGCGAGTTCAGGCTCAATCAGGGATTCCCCCTGATACCAGCGTCGTACCAGCAGCGGCCACTGGAACAGCGCCGCCCAACGCTCGGCCACCTCCCGCTCGCTCCAATTGGCAGCGGTATCCGGCTCGACCTTGAGCACCAGGTGATAGTGATTGCTCATCACCGCATAGGCACAAACACCGATGGCAAACAGTCGCGACAATTGGCCCAACTTGTCGACCACCCACTGGCGCCGATGCTCGTAACTCTGGCCGGAGTGGGCATCTTCCCCGCACAGAAACGCCCGCCGCACACAGCGACTGACCACATGGTAGTAAGGCGTATCCTGCAAACTGATTCCTGATTACCCATGATTAGCAGTCACCACGAGCTATACTGATCTTACGTACAGTTACTGAGGTGCGAGATCATG
>NZ_JAPCJD010000187.1:0-1139 GCF_027707845.1 Aeromonas sp. QDB14
TTGATATCAAAAATTGTTTTTGATGCTCGATGCTGTGAGTGCCCACACAGATTGCTTGATTCAAATTGTTAAAGAGCAACGCAGCTTTTGGCTGCTGCGGGAGTGACATTCTACTCAACCGCCCTCTCGAGTCAAGCCTTATTTTCAAAGGCTTTTCGAGGCTACCGACCGGCTTGTTTGCGTTGCCGCTTGCCCTGTCGATGGAGGCGCATTATAGGGAGCGAATTCGTTCTGGCAAGAGGATAATTGCAAAAAGATGGCTTTCACCGTTCAACCGCTCACAAAGCCACCAAAAAGCATCTTAATCCAGCGAAATCAGCCTGTGACAGGCGCTGCAACGGCAAAATCATGCAGGTTGTCGTAGATGGCATCGGCCAGCTCAATCCCCGCATCAGTAATCGGCTTGCCTGTTCTGACCATTATCTTGTGACCGACCTTGGCATTGATGGCGGCTTTCAGGTCCGAAGGTTTGTCACCCACCATATAAGAGCGGTCCATGTCGATGCCCAACTCTTGCTGCGCCAACAGCAGCATGCCGGGTTCCGGTTTGCGGCAGTCGCAAGGGGCGCCGTGATCCGGGTGATGGGGGCAGAAGTAGATACCATCGAGATCCACATCCCGATCGGCCAATGACCAATCCATCCACTCGGTCAGGTTCATGAAGTCATCTTCCGTGAAGTAACCGCGGGCGATACCGGATTGGTTGGTCACCACGACCAGCAAATAGCCTTTTTTCTTCAGCAATTGCATGGCCTCAATCACCCCGGGTAGAAAATGGAAGTCATCAACCTGGCTGACATAACCCGTGTCTTTGTTGATGACACCATCGCGATCCAGAAAAATGGCGGGTTTACTCACAGCAGCTACCTCTATAGATGATTTCGAAAAAGTATCTCACAGGCCAATTAAAGCCCCAAAAGTAAAAGGGGTGGCCGAAGCCACCCCTTTCATGTGTGCATATAAAGTATCGATTAAGCGATAACTTTAGCTACAACACCAGCACCTACGGTACGGCCACCTTCACGGATGGCGAAACGCAGGCCGTCGTCCATCGCGATCGGGGCAATCAGGGTAACAACCATCTTGATGTTGTCGCCCGGCATTACCATCTCTACGCCTTCCGGCAGTTCGATGGTACC
>NZ_JAPCJD010000188.1:0-1097 GCF_027707845.1 Aeromonas sp. QDB14
AACCGAACAGGCTTATGTCCACTGGGTTCGTGCCTTCATCCGTTTCCACGGTGTGCGTCACCCGGCAACCTTGGGCAGCAGCGAAGTCGAGGCATTTCTGTCCTGGCTGGCGAACGAGCGCAAGGTTTCGGTCTCCACGCATCGTCAGGCATTGGCGGCCTTGCTGTTCTTCTACGGCAAGGTGCTGTGCACGGATCTGCCCTGGCTTCAGGAGATCGGAAGACCTCGGCCGTCGCGGCGCTTGCCGGTGGTGCTGACCCCGGATGAAGTGGTTCGCATCCTCGGTTTTCTGGAAGGCGAGCATCGTTTGTTCGCCCAGCTTCTGTATGGAACGGGCATGCGGATCAGTGAGGGTTTGCAACTGCGGGTCAAGGATCTGGATTTCGATCACGGCACGATCATCGTGCGGGAGGGCAAGGGCTCCAAGGATCGGGCCTTGATGTTACCCGAGAGCTTGGCACCCAGCCTGCGCGAGCAGCTGTCGCGTGCACGGGCATGGTGGCTGAAGGACCAGGCCGAGGGCCGCAGCGGCGTTGCGCTTCCCGACGCCCTTGAGCGGAAGTATCCGCGCGCCGGGCATTCCTGGCCGTGGTTCTGGGTTTTTGCGCAGCACACGCATTCGACCGATCCACGGAGCGGTGTCGTGCGTCGCCATCACATGTATGACCAGACCTTTCAGCGCGCCTTCAAACGTGCCGTAGAACAAGCAGGCATCACGAAGCCCGCCACACCGCACACCCTCCGCCACTCGTTCGCGACGGCCTTGCTCCGCAGCGGTTACGACATTCGAACCGTGCAGGATCTGCTCGGCCATTCCGACGTCTCTACGACGATGATTTACACGCATGTGCTGAAAGTTGGCGGTGCCGGAGTGCGCTCACCGCTTGATGCGCTGCCGCCCCTCACTAGTGAGAGGTAGGGCAGCGCAAGTCAATCCTGGCGGATTCACTACCCCTGCGCGAAGGCCATCGGTGCCGCATCGAACGGCCGGTTGCGGAAAGTCCTCCCTGCGTCCGCTGATGGCCGGCAGCAGCCCGTCGTTGCCTGATGGATCCAACCCCTCCGCTGCTATAGTGCAGTCGGCTTCTGACGTTCAG
>NZ_JAPCJD010000189.1:0-1088 GCF_027707845.1 Aeromonas sp. QDB14
CGCGAATTCAACTCCGAAGTGCAACACCCGCCAAATCAAGCAACCTGTCGTAGTTCATCAAACACGATCTGCGGTTGCCTGAAATCCAAACATTTGCGCGGTCTAAGGTTGAGTCGCCGCTCGAAGGCCGACAACTCATCCGGGCTGAGCTGGCTCAGGTCGCTGCCCTTGGGCACATACTGCCGCAACAAGCCATTGCTGTTCTCGTTCAGACCTCGCTCCCACGCGCTGTATGGATGCGCGAAGTAAAACTGGGCATTTAGCACCTTGGCTACTCGCTCATGTTCCACAAATTCACTGCCATTGTCCGCGGTGATTGTATGAACATGTGCCTTGTAGGGCTCTAGCATGCAGATGATGGCATCGGCCACTGCAGCTGCCGTCTTGGCAGGCACATACTGCACTAGGTAGAGTCGGCTCTTACGCTCGGCCAGTGTCACGATGGCACCACTACCTTGTTTGCCCGAAACGGTATCCACCTCCCAGTCACCCAATCGGCTACGAGAGTCGACTATCGCTGGGCGCTCATCGATCGATACCGGGTTGGGGATCACGCAGCGCTTGGCATTCTGTCCCTTACGGTAACGTTTGTGGCCTTGCCGCAAGTGACGGAACAGCTTGCCACCGTTGGCCTTATCCTGCGCCACATAGCGGTAGATCCACTCATGACTGACAGGGCAACCAATGCGCCTGCAGACCGAGCTTATCTGCTCCGGACTCCAGTCTGCGGCCAACGCCATGGTCACGAAAATAAGGGTATCTTCCGGGACACGATATTTGCTGCTGGAACATCGTCGCAGGGTGGCCGATTGATGAGCCTCTGCTGGTTGATAACCTTGCGCACACCGGTTGCGACGGAGTTCGCGACTAATGGTGGATGGATGCACACCCACCTTGCGGGCAATCATTGCTTGGCTCAAGCCATGGTCATGAAGGCAGGCGATCTGGTATCGTTGTCCTTCGGTCAACTGATGGTATCTCATGGTGTTCCGCTTTGTTTCTTTGGCGAGAAGAAGCGTACCAGAACCGGCAGTTGGCCTCTTCTCTCCTATGCACCATGGGTGTTGCAGTTATTATCTGAATTCGCG
>NZ_JAPCJD010000190.1:0-1080 GCF_027707845.1 Aeromonas sp. QDB14
AACGTTTGACATGAGGGGCGGCCAAGGGCGCCAGCCCTTGGACGTCCCCCTCGATGGAAGGGTTAGGCATCACTGCGTGTTCGCTCGAATGCCTGGCGTGTTTGAACCATGTACACGGCTGGACCATATGGGGTGGTTACGGTACCTTGCCTCTCAAACCCCGCTTTCTCGTAGCATCGGATCGCTCGCAAGTTGCTCGGCGACGGGTCCGTTTGGATCTTGGTGACCTCGGGATCATTGAACAGCAACTCAACCAGAGCTCGAACCAGCTTGGTTCCCAAGCCTTTGCCCAGTTGTGATGCATTCGCCAGTAACTGGTCTATTCCGCGTACTCCTGGATCGGTTTCTTCTTCCCACCATCCGTCCCCGCTTCCAAGAGCAACGTACGACTGGGCATACCCAATCGGCTCTCCATTCAGCATTGCAATGTATGGAGTGACGGACTCTTGCGCTAAAACGCTTGGCAAGTACTGTTCCTGTACGTCAGCAAGTGTCGGGCGTGCTTCTTCTCCGCCCCACCACTCGACGATATGAGATCGATTTAGCCACTCATAGAGCATCGCAAGGTCATGCTCAGTCATGAGGCGCAGTGTGACGGAATCGTTGCTGTTGGTCACGATGCTGTACTTTGTGATGCCTAACTTTGTTTTTGCGTTGCTCATGATGTCTAACTCCCAATTTGTGTAGGGCTTATTATGCACGCTTAAAAATAATAAAAGCAGACTTGACCTGATAGTTTGGCTGTGAGCAATTATGTGCTTAGTGCATCTAACTTTGTTTTAGGGCGACTGCCCTGCTGCGTAACATCGTTGCTGCTCCATAACATCAAACATCGACCCACGGCGTAACGCGCTTGCTGCTTGGATGCCCGAGGCATAGACTGTACAAAAAAACAGTCATAACAAGCCATGAAAACCGCCACTGCGCCGTTACCACCGCTGCGTTCGGTCAAGGTTCTGGACCAGTTGCGTGAGCGCATACGCTACTTGCATTACAGCTTACGAACCGAACAGGCTTATGTCCACTGGGTTCGTGCCTTCATCCGTTTCCACGGTGTGCGTCACCCGGCAACCTTGGGCA
>NZ_JAPCJD010000191.1:0-1031 GCF_027707845.1 Aeromonas sp. QDB14
CATGATCTCGCACCTCAGTAACTGTACGTAAGATCAGTATAGCTCGTGGTGACTGCTAATCATGGGTAATCAGGTTTTTTTATTATTCAACCATTTTCTTGGTGGCTGATTAAATATGCTAATAAAGGTTCGTTTGAATGTAGATAAGCTCATGTTGCATAAAAAAGCCAACTCTTGTAAAGAGAGATTAGAGTACATGTTACTTTGAATGACTTGGCTCAATGCAACTTCTGAGCGAGATCGGCTATGTACACTGCAAAAAAACGACTGTAATCCCTCTATCTGAGTTGTTTCTAGATACCCAAAAAGTTCTAATAATTTGGCCCATTTTACGGTTGAACTTATAGGGCCGCTGGTTAACAAGAGCCTAAGTGATCGAGCATAATGCCGGATGAAATCATCCTGATTAAAAATTTGGCATGGGGAAGGTCGATTAGATTTACGGGGAAACTCAACGTTTGACAATAATTTTTCTAGCGTTTCATTTTTAATGTAAATAACAATGCTGCTGAAAGGATTATTATCCGGAATAACCTCGGAGGTCATTAAATTTCCAGAATTCAACATTACAAGTTGATTTTTTTTGACCGATACACTCAACTCCGGAGTCAACACAGTTTTCTCTCCAGATAATAATATGTTCACCATGACTCTGTTTAGCTGAATTTTATTCTTATTAGATGCTTCCTTAGTGACATAATGACGGATAATAATATCCTCATTGCATTGTGACTCCGTAAGCAAATCTTCCGGTAGGTTATATATCATCATCTTGTCCAAAATAGATCGCCTGATTTCCTATAGTGGATTCGAGGCTCAATAAGTTTAAGCTATTTTCCCATACATAAAGTAATTCATAAACTTACAAATTAGCAAAGGCGCCAAAATGGATATGTCCAGAAACGTGTTTCTAGACTAGCCCCCTGAATCTCCAGACAGTTGGTATCACTTAAGTTAGGGAAGGTGCGAATAAGCGGGGAAATTCTTCTCGGCTGACTCAGTCATTTCATTTCTTCATGTTTGAGCCGATT
>NZ_JAPCJD010000192.1:0-1004 GCF_027707845.1 Aeromonas sp. QDB14
ATGGGCGCGCCGCTGCGCCCACGCCCACGGTTGCCGGAAATGGAGCAACTGGCTCTGGCACTGCTGCGCAAGGTCGGCGTGCGCATGCTGGTGATCGACGAGCTGCACAACGTGCTGGCCGGCAACAGCGTCAACCGCCGGGAATTCCTCAACCTGCTGCGCTTCCTCGGCAACGAACTGCGCATCCCGTTGGTTGGGGTAGGCACGCGCGACGCCTACCTAGCCATCCGCTCCGATGACCAGTTGGAAAATCGCTTCGAGCCGATGATGCTGCCGGTATGGGAGGCCAACGACGATTGCTGCTCACTGCTGGCCAGCTTCGCCGCTTCGCTCCCGCTGCGCCGGCCTTCCCCAATTGCCACGCTGGACATGGCTCGCTACCTGCTCACACGCAGCGAGGGCACCATAGGGGAACTGGCGCACTTGCTGATGGCGGCGGCCATCGTCGCCGTGGAGAGCGGCGAGGAAGCGATCAACCATCGCACACTCAGCATGGCCTGTCGACAACCTCTCGCGCAACCAAGACATCGCGGTCGGACTGCAAGTGATCTTGAAGCCACGGGCCCGTCCCACCCCGACATGGACCTCGATGCCCGAACGGACGTTAGATTTCGAGTTCTAGGCGTTCTGCGATGAAGGTTGGATCCCAGCCGGGATTGAAAGTGTCGACGTGGGTGAATCCGAGCCGCTCGTATAGGCCACGCAGGTTCGGGTGGCAGTCGAGCCGCAGCTTGGCGCACCCCTGCGTTCGCGCGGCATGGCGGCAAGCCTCGATCAGCGCGGAGCTGACACCCCGGCCCGCATGTGTCCGTCGCACCGCGAGCTTGTGCAGATATGCGGCCTCCCCCTTGAGGGCGTCGGGCCAGAACTCGGGATCCTCGGCCGACAAGGTGCAACAGCCGACGATGCCGTCGCTGCAACTCGCGACTAGGAGCTCGGATCTCAGGACGAAGGTCTCCGCGAATGTCCGGTCGATCCGCGCGACGTCCCAGGCGGGCGTTCCC
>NZ_JAPCJD010000193.1:0-1001 GCF_027707845.1 Aeromonas sp. QDB14
CAAACTGGCTTTCTGCCTTCGCTACTTGCGCGAGTTATGTGTGGACAGAAAACCAGCATTTTGAGAACACAGCCTAGAGCTCGCCAAAGAGCTCGCCAAAGAGCTCAATAATGTCAGCAAAGCCTGCAAGCTCATCGGCTACAGCCGTCAGCAGTTCTACGAAATTCGCCGTAATTACCAGACCTATGGCGCCGAGGGATTGCTCGACAAATTGCCCGGCTGTAAAGGGGCTCATCCCAATCGGGTCGCTCCCGAGATTGAACAGGCTATCCTCGATTACTCCCTCACCAGACCAACTCATGGCCCGCTGCGGGTCGCGCAAGAACTGGCTCTGCAAGGCATCAATGTCAGTGCGGGCGGTGTGCGTGGCGTGTGGCAACGGCACGACTTGCTCTCCAAACACGACCGCTTGCTGCGCCTTGAGAAAACTCACCGGGAGCAGACCATTGAGCTCAATGACGAGCAGATTCGCCTGCTCGAACGCTTCAGCCCCGAGTTTCGCGAACGCCAGATTGAGGTTCACTACACCGGAGAACTGGTGGCGGTCGACACCTTCTTCGTCGGCGCGCTCAAGGGGGTTGGCAAGGTGTATCTGCAAACCGTGCTGGACTGCTATAGCCGCCACGCCTGGGGACGGCTCTACACCAGCAAGCTGCCGGTGACCTCGGTTCATGTGCTCAATGAAACGGTACTGCCGTTTTTCGAGGCCCACGAGGCACGGGTCTATACCATCCTGTCGGATAACGGGCGCGAGTTCTGTGGACGTCCTGACCACCATCCCTACGAGCTGTTCCTGCAACTGGAGGGGATTGAGCACCGGACAACCAAGGTACGCAGGCCGCAGAGCAACGGCTTTATCGAACGGCTGCATCGCACACTGCTGGATGAACACTTCCGTATCAAGGGGAGGACGACCTGGTATGAGTGCATATTCCGGCCGATCATGAACACCAATTCCGATTCAACGTGAACACCATTTCCGGACCAATGTGAACGCTCAT
>NZ_JAPCJD010000194.1:0-971 GCF_027707845.1 Aeromonas sp. QDB14
TACCCCTCTGGAGGCCGCGGACGGCGTGGCCTCCAGAGCACTTTGTCGTTTTTGGACGGAAAATCCCTAGAACCCCAAGATAGGAGAGCCCTCCTGTTTGGCTACGTTAAAAATGACGTAGTTACACAAGATAGGACTCGCCTTGCTCTGAACTATTGAGGCCGCTTGCGGCGGCTCCCCCTCACGCGCTTCAGAGACACACCCCGTCCTGCTGCATCGCCTTTAGTCCCCGCCTGTGGGCCGGACAGCCGCGCCGTGTTTAAAGAGCTGGCCGTGGTTGGTTCCCCGTTACGCTCTGTTGGCTGATGCCCCACGGTTGCGAGCCGTGGGAGGCTGTGGTGCGCGGTCGCACGCTGGGCAGTATGTGAGGATTCCCCGTTCTGCCCGACCAACCACACCCACACACGGCAACAAACTCATGCATCCAATCCGTGCGGGTACGACAAAGCGCCAAAGGTGGTGGCCTTCGGTAACGGGTCTCGTAGCGGGAAAAGCTTGATTGAATGGCCGAGTGGCCGCTAAACTAATTAGGTCTTTGGGTAGCTGCTTCCCGCACGGAGCCGTTACCAGGTACAAAGAGCGCCAACTCCGAGTACCTTCGAAAAAACCGCCCGCCAAGGCGGTTTTTTCGTTTCTGGCGCACAGGGTAGCGTTGATCTAACAGATGGATCAACGCTTTTTAGTGCGAGCTACTGCAAAAAAAAAACTCATATATTCAATACTATCCCGACAGGATAGTTGCATATCAATCACTCACTACAGGGCTTCGATTAGGTCTGTCATGATGTCCTTGATGGACTTCCCCTGCGCGGCAGCATGCATTTTCAGCTTGGTATGTAGCGCCTCCGGCAGGTCGAAATTAACCCGCTTCATCTTCTCGGATCCTGCGATATCCCCCATGGTCATTGCCCGTTTTTCGCTGCTGGGACGGCCAGCCTTCAACATACTCATTTACTTACACCCTCATTAAC
>NZ_JAPCJD010000195.1:0-957 GCF_027707845.1 Aeromonas sp. QDB14
TGTTGTGCAGCCAGCTCCTGACAGTTCAATATCAGAAGTGATCTGCACCAATCTCGACTATGCTCAATACTCGTGTGGGCTCTGTTGCAAAAATCGTGAAGCTTGAGCATGCTTGGCGGAGATTGGACGGACGGAACGATGACGGATTTCAAGTGGCGCCATTTCCAGGGTGATGTGATCCTGTGGGCGGTGCGCTGGTATTGTCGCTATCCGATCAGCTATCGCGACCTTGAGGAAATGCTGGCGGAACGCGGCATTTCGGTCGACCATACGACGATCTATCGCTGGGTCCAGTGCTACGCCCCGGAGATGGAGAAGCGGCTGCGCTGGTTCTGGCGGCGTGGCTTTGATCCGAGCTGGCGCCTGGATGAAACCTACGTCAAGGTGCGGGGCAAGTGGACCTACCTGTACCGGGCAGTCGACAAGCGGGGCGACACGATCGATTTCTACCTGTCGCCGACCCGCAGCGCCAAGGCAGCGAAGCGGTTCCTGGGCAAGGCCCTGCGAGGCCTGAAGCACTGGGAAAAGCCTGCCACGCTCAATACCGACAAAGCGCCGAGCTATGGTGCAGCGATCACCGAATTGAAGCGCGAAGGAAAGCTGGACCGGGAGACGGCCCACCGGCAGGTGAAGTATCTCAATAACGTGATCGAGGCCGATCACGGAAAGCTCAAGATACTGATCAAGCCGGTGCGCGGTTTCAAATCGATCCCCACGGCCTATGCCACGATCAAGGGATTCGAAGTCATGCGAGCCCTGCGCAAAGGACAGGCTCGCCCCTGGTGCCTGCAGCCCGGCATCAGGGGCGAGGTGCGCCTTGTGGAGAGAGCTTTTGGCATTGGGCCCTCGGCGCTGACGGAGGCCATGGGCATGCTCAACCACCATTTCGCAGCAGCCGCCTGATCGGCGCAGAGCGACAGCCTACCTCTGACTGCCGCCAATCTTTGCAACAGAGCC
>NZ_JAPCJD010000196.1:0-955 GCF_027707845.1 Aeromonas sp. QDB14
CAAGTCTGCTTTTATTATTTTTAAGCGTGCATAATAAGCCCTACACAAATTGGGAGTTAGACATCATGAGCAACGCAGTGCCCGCCGAGATTTCGGTACAGCTATCACAGGCACTCAACGTCATCGAGCATCATCTGGGATCGACGTTGCTGGCCGTGCATTTGTACGGCTCTGCACTCGACGGTGGCCTGAAGCCATGCAGTGATATTGATTTGCTGGTTACTGTGACTGCACAGCTCGATGAGACTGTGCGGCAGGCTCTGTTCGTAGATTTCCTGGAAGTTTCCGCTTCTCCCGGCCAAAGTGAAGCTCTCCGTGCCTTGGAAGTTACCATCGTCGTGTACGGCGATGTTGTTCCTTGGCGTTATCCAGCCAGACGGGAACTGCAATTCGGGGAGTGGCAGCGCAAGGACATTCTTGCGGGCATCTTCGAGCCCGCGACAACCGATGTTGATCTGGCTATTCTGCTAACTAAAGCAAGGCAACACAGCCTTGCCTTGGCAGGTTCGGCCGCGGAAGATTTCTTCAACCCAGTCCCGGAAAGCGATCTATTCAAAGCACTGGCCGACACCTTGAAACTATGGAACTCACAACCGGATTGGGCAGGCGACGAGCGGAATGTAGTGCTTACCTTGTCTCGCATTTGGTACAGCGCAGCAACCGGCAAGATCGCGCCGAAGGATGTAGCTGCCAACTGGGTAATGGAACGCCTGCCCGTCCAACATCAGCCCGTGCTGCTTGAAGCCCAGCAGGCTTACCTTGGACAAGGGATGGATTGCTTGGCCTCACGCGCTGATCAGTTGACTGCGTTCATTTACTTTGTGAAGCACGAAGCCGCCAGTCTGCTCGGCTCCACGCCAATGATGTCTAACAGTTCATTAGGCATCACAAAGTACAGCATCGTGACCAACAGCAACGATTCCGTCACACTGCGCCTCATGACTGAGCATGACCT
>NZ_JAPCJD010000197.1:0-943 GCF_027707845.1 Aeromonas sp. QDB14
CTCATGATGAACCCTGTTCCATGGCTCCAGATGACAAACATGATCTCATATCAGGGACTTGTTCGCACCTTCCCTAATAATCTTGCTATGATTTGGGAAGTCTCAATGGAAATTTAGTCGTTACATTTAATTTCCAAGTTATGATGTTTGTCAGCTATAAACCTATAATATAAACATATTCAAAAAAAATATATCCAGCATCTAGACCAATATGAATAATCTTAAATAATCTATGTTTTCACCCTATAAAAGCCAGAGTTCAACGAACATCGAACCCAATGAAGCATCTTCATGAAAGCAGGTTGAAAATAAAACGGACAGGCCTTTTTTAAAAAAGCCAATCAAAACAACTCACACCCCTTTCCCAACCCCATTAACATAAGCGACACATTTAATCTACATGCATTCTCCCTTCAATGGGTCATAAACAAAGTCAAACTCACTGGAACACCAACATATAGATGGAAAATTCTCAAAAAGGAGCCATTGAATATAATGTCAATCATAAACACCAATAAAGCCATTCAAACTTGGCAACCAAGTATAACCTCATAGATTTGATAAATTATTTCATAATCTATGCATGGTGCATTGCGGGATGGCATAAATAAATTGAAGTGAAACATTAATCAAACACATGTGAATTATAAAACCATGACAAGTCTATTTTTGAATAGGGAAGATATAGATAACGCCTTGGACTGCACGACCTATATACATTAAACACATTGCAGAATATCTGAACCGCTGACGCAAAAAAAATAACCACCAGTATAAGATGCCACAACAAGTCAGATATCCTCTTCTCCATATTACCTTCCTTAGAAGGCACTGTGATATATTCACCTACAATAGAGACTATTTACATCGGGAATTCAGATAATAAGTGCGACACTCATGGATGAATGGCGAGAGGTGGCCAACTGCTGATTGGTGGTACCCT
>NZ_JAPCJD010000198.1:0-900 GCF_027707845.1 Aeromonas sp. QDB14
GCAGTTCAACACTTTGCAGCCAGTCCAGGATGAACAGCGTGCGCTCGATCCGGCCCAGCTCGCGCAGGGCCACGGCCAGTCCGTTCTGGCGCGGGTAGCTGCCGAGCTTGCGCAGCATCAGCGAGGCGGTGACGGTGCCCTGCTTGATCGAGCTGGCCAGGCGCAGGATGTCGTCCCAGTGGGCACGCACGTGCTTGATGTTCAGGGTGCCGCCGATCAGCGGGCGCAACGTCGGGTAGGCTTGCACGCCCTGCGGCACGTACAGCTTGGTTTCGCCGAGGTCGCGGATGCGCGGCGCGAAGCGGAAGCCTAGCAGGTGCATCAGGGCAAAGACGTGATCGGTGAAGCCGGCCGTGTCGGTGTAGTGCTCCTCGATCCGCAGGTCGGACTCGTGGTACAGCAGGCCGTCGAGCACATAGGTGGAATCGCGGACGCCGACATTCACCACGCGGGTGCTGAACGGCGCGTACTGGTCGGAGATATGGGTATAGAACAGCCGTCCCGGCTCGCTACCGTACTTCGGGTTGACGTGCCCGGTGCTCTCGCCCCGGCCACCCGCGCGGAAGCGCTGGCCATCGGAGGATGAGGTCGTGCCGTCGCCCCAGTGGGCGGCAAAGGCGTGGCGATACTGGTGGTTGACCAGCTCGGCCAAGGCCGCCGAATAGGTTTCGTCGCGGATGTGCCAGGCTTGCAGCCAGGACAGCTTGGCGTAGGTCAGGCCGGGGCTCGACTCGGCCATCTTGGTCAGCCCGAGGTTGATCGCATCACCGAGGATTGCGGACAGCAGCAACGTCCTGTCTTTGGCCTCGGCCCCGTCCTTCAAGTGGGTGAAGTGGCGGCTGAAGCCCGTCCAGTCGTCCACGTCCATCAGCAGTTCGGTGATCTTGATGCGCGGCAGTA
>NZ_JAPCJD010000199.1:0-834 GCF_027707845.1 Aeromonas sp. QDB14
GGGCATGCAGTCGTGGCAAGCCCTCCGATGCCATATCGGCTCTTGAAGCTGGCTGAGGGTCATGGGTAATCAGGTAATGAAAAAACCACCCATTATGCGGGTGGTTTTTTATTATCTATATTGGCTTGTTTTTATTTAAAGATATTAATTGCAACCCTCTAAATTTTTGCTGTGGTCAATGCTGTTATCAATAGTTAACTTAGTCGCATTTCTAATGATGCATTCTATTGCTGTGTTATTTCTGTCGTTCTTATCTATAAAAGAAAATTTTGTGGTGATAATGTATCAGGTGGTTAACTGTTGAGTAGTATTTGTAAATGTCTGTTCGTGGTGTTTATTTGTACGTCGTAGCACATTTTTATGGTAAAGTCTTCAACTGTATTCATCTTCAATAAGGTTGTGGAATGACATTTAAATCTCATAGAAGCTATTACAAATTTATGAATGCAGTGGGCTCAAAAAATCGCTATATTTTAGATGCAGAATCCCAAAGCTTCATGAATTCTATTCTTGAAACCTGTCAGGATAGAATTAAAGTGGTTGAGCCTAGCCATGTTTTATGGCGTGCCCAGTTAGGGCATAATGAGAGAGAGATAACGCAAACAGACCACGATACAGGAGAGGAGGTAGTAGTTGATAGCATGCCTATTCCATTCCCATATCAGAGAATGAAACCATTAGTAGATTCCGCATCAGAAGGAAGAGCTAATCCCAAGGGTATTCCATACATATATGTTGCTACAGATAAAGAAACGGCAACCTGATTACCCATGACCCTCAGCCAGCTTCAAGAGCCGATATGGCATCGGAGGGCTTGCCACGACTGCATGCCCC
>NZ_JAPCJD010000200.1:0-823 GCF_027707845.1 Aeromonas sp. QDB14
CTAAGATTTTTGTCGCCACGCTTGCTGATACCCTTCAGGTTTGCCCGGCCCCCAGTACTGTACTGGCGTGGCACCAATCCGACTGACGCCGCGAAATCACGACTACATCGATAGTGTTTTCCGTCACCGAGCTCGGCGGCCAACACGCTGGCAGTGATCGGGCCGACACCAGGGATTGTCATCAGACGCTGACCAAGATCGTCATCGCCAAGCTGGCTGGCCAGTTCCTTGTCGATCTCGGCAATTTGCTGCTCCAGATACTTGAAATGGGCATGCAGCCTCTCCAACATGGTAATCAGTCGCGCTGGTAACTCGTGTTCAGCCATCACAGAAGGCAGGCGCTTGATGGCGGCATGACCGACGGGCAGACTGATGCCAAATTCGAGTAAAAAGCCGTGTATCTGGTTTGATGCCTTAACCCGATCGCGCACAAACGATTCGCGCACACGATGCAGTGCTCCCAACGTTTGCTGGCTTTCGGTCTTGGGCGTTACAAACCGCATGGAGGGACGGCAGGCGGCCTCGCAAATAGCTTCAGCATCGATGAAGTCGTTCTTGTTGCTCTTGACGAATGGGCGCACGAATTGAGGCGAAATGAGCTTACTCTCATGCCCAAATTCAGCCAGCCGACGAGCCATGTAATGGGCTCCGGCACATGCCTCCATGACGATGGTGCATACAGGAAAAGTTGCGAGGGATTCGATGAGCTTTGTCCGGTTGAACTTCTTGCGAAGAAGAGCCTTGCCGAACCGGTCTTGACAGTGAATGTGAAAAGAGTGTTTACCGAGATCAATACCAATAAGCGCAACGTTTTCCATGATGG
>NZ_JAPCJD010000201.1:0-818 GCF_027707845.1 Aeromonas sp. QDB14
AGGGTGTCCCGCTCCGTGGCCGAGAGGATCAAGCGACGCGGCATGTGTCAGTCGTCCGTGCGGAGGTACTGGTAGAGGGTTTCCCGGCTGATGTTGAACTCGCGGGCAAGCTGCGCCTTGGGCTCGCCGGCCGTCGCTCGCTGCCGCAGGGTAGCAGCCTGCTCATCGGACAGGGCTTTCTTGCGGCCCCGGTACGCGCCACGCTGCTTGGCCAAGGCGATGCCCTCACGCTGCCGCTCGCGGATCAGGGCGCGCTCGAACTCAGCGAAGGCCCCCATCACCGACAGCATCAGGTTGGCCATCGGCGAGTCCTCGCCAGTGAACACCAGGCCCTCCTTCAGGAACTCGATGCGCACGCCGCGCTGAGTCAGCTTCTGTACCAAGCGACGCAGGTCATCGAGGTTGCGGGCCAGCCGATCCATGCTGTGCACCACCACTGTATCGCCTTCGCGGACGAAGCTCAGCAGCGCTTCGAGCTGGGGGCGCTGGGTGTCCTTGCCCGATGCCTTGTCGGTGAACACCTTGCTCACCTGGGTTTGTTCCAGCTGGCGTTCCGGGTTCTGGTCAAAGCTGCTGACCCGGACGTAGCCGATGCGGTGCCCCTGCACGATGTCTCCTTGGTTGAAGGCGGCTTAAGTGCACTTTCTGTTCCGTTGTGCCTCAAAGCCCATTTCTGTCAGGCTGAAATCTATAACCTTCGCGGGCATGTGTCAAAAAATGGGAAAGCAGACTCTATTCTGACTGTCGTTTTCAGAAGACGGCTGCACTGAACGTCAGAAGCCGACTGCACTATAGCAGCGGAGGGGTTGGATCCATCA
>NZ_JAPCJD010000202.1:0-812 GCF_027707845.1 Aeromonas sp. QDB14
CGAGCTGGCATCACCGCCACCTGATAGTGCTCGGCCAACTGCTGGTAGCTGGGGTTGAGCTCGGGATCGTATCGGCAAGCCTTGCTGACACCGCTCTTGAGGTTGTCGGGGATCAGCAGTACCGGTGTCCCGCCGAAAAACTCAAAGGCACGGACATGGCTTTGCAGCCAGTCCGGCAGTGACTGGGACCAGGTGGCCTCGGCAAAGGTGTAGTTGGACGCACCGAGCACGGCGACAAAGACTTGTGCCTGACGGACCTCACCCGTAGTCGGCGACACGATGGGCACCGTGGGCCCGCAGTAGTCGATAAAGAGCTTTTCCCCCGCCTTGTGGATCTGGCGCATGGAGCGCTTTTGCAACTGACACCAGGACTTGTAACGGTCACAGAACTGGGAGTAGCTGTAACAGCTATTGGGATAGCGCTGGGTGTACTCCTCCCAGAGCAGCTGTTTGGAGACCCCCTTGCGCTTGAGCTCCTGATGGACAGAGGGCCAATCCGGCACAACATGGCGGGCCGAGATGGTGGTATCGGCCTGCGGATAGAACAGGGCAGCCAGTCGGCCATCATCAAGCTCGGTAGGTAAGGGCCAGGTAAGGCCGAGCGCCTGGGCACTTTTGAGGAGTTTCTGGATGGAGCCGACACTGACCTTGGTACAGATACTGATTTGGCGAACAGAGAGGTCAGCTTCCAGCCGCAGTCGCAGCACTTCACGAATTTTACGCATTGCAATCCTCTTGGCAGACATAGGCTCTTCCCTGGCAAAAGGGAGAGCGTATCAAAGGTTTTTAAATCAATGCGTTAAGGATGATTC
>NZ_JAPCJD010000203.1:0-795 GCF_027707845.1 Aeromonas sp. QDB14
TGGCGATAAAATCAGATCACAAACGAAGCCTTTTTTATATCTATTTCAATTGGTTGCCGCTAAAGATCCTGTACATGAGTGAGGGTTATGGTGGCTATATGCTGGATATTGCTATTCAGATGACAGCCATATGGGGAAGATTACAGGCGCCTGAAATAACAGCAGAGTATGGAGTGACTACCACGGCTGGAGGTTGGCACGGGCTGATCCCCTCTCCCTTTGGGAGAGGGTTAGGGTGAGGGGAGCTGGCTGACCGGGTGTAGCAACCAGGCGGCATTACACCGCTGAATCTTCAGTTATTGAAATTCCACGCGATCGGCAGTTCGACGTCGAAGATAAGTGCATCCCCGTCGAGGCGAAAGGCCAGGCTGGTCTGGTGCTGGTCGTATTCGTTGATAATCAGGCAGCTCTCGGCGAAGTTGGACTCGTAGTTGATATGGGCCACTCCTTCACGGCCGTCAGCGAGTTCGATGCTGAGCACCCGCAGCGGGTTCTCCTGACTGAGGTTGACCCGGGTGTCCCCCACGTCCACCAGCCGTTCCAGCAGAGGGAAGAAATCTTGTCTGTGGGTCGTTATGGCCTGGGTGATGGCCTGCTCCAGCTCAGCCTGGGTGGCGAAGGGGCCGCCGAGTGGGTAGCGGGTCTGGATCCTTTCCTGAGTCATTGCGTTTCCTCCTGAACTGAGATGTGGCAACAGTTTGGCCGCTGCAGTGACCTGTCATGTACAGGATCTTTAGCTACAACCAATTGAAATAGATAGAAAAAAGGCTTCGTTTGTGATCTGATTTAATCGCA
>NZ_JAPCJD010000204.1:0-793 GCF_027707845.1 Aeromonas sp. QDB14
CTGCTTTTACTTTGGCGAGCAGAAGGGTACCACCAATCAGCAGTTGGCCACCTCTCGCCATTCATCCATGAGTGTCGTACTTATTATCTGAATTCCCGCTCTACTTCTGATATATTTTGGCAGTTAGATGCATCATATAAACCATCAGGAGTTTCACTGATGAAGTCTGCTAGCTGACCTTTTATCCAATAAGTTCTGAATGTTGTTGCTTTCCATCCTGTCGCAGAAAGAACATCTTCTAGGGAGAAAGGGACTCCATTTTTTTCTTTTTCTTGAAGAAACAGGAACAAAGAAGAAAGGGACTTACTTATTTTCATAAACACCCCGATTCAATGATTGTCTATTATGCATTCAAAATTGTCTTGTGGCAGTGTAGCTTTAACGATTCGTAAGCTGAAGCATTTGAGCCTTTTAATGTGAGGTGGTGCACCTTCTAGATCGTCTATGCGAAATGATGGAATGTGGATTCTGAGGTATTCTCCCTTTTTATTGGGGGCCGAAATTCAATCTGTAGGGCTGAGATCTAAATTACGATGATCATCACTCACCTCAGATAATCCTGTAGGGTTATCTCCGTTAAGAAATTTTGCCTGCGGTAACAAGGGTATAAATATGCGCATCAAGAGGCTGACCATGGAGGAATATGCGGTTCCTCGCCCGACACTCAAAGGTAGCCCCTACAGCGATGGCAACAGCTTTGTTGGCGATGTTGCCAACCCCCCCCCGGTGTCAGAATAGTTGTCGCCTAATCTGAATAATCTAAATGTGAAGACCGGGGGCGGATAAAGAGCGT
>NZ_JAPCJD010000205.1:0-787 GCF_027707845.1 Aeromonas sp. QDB14
AGAATACCGGCCTGTCACGCCGGGGGTCGCGGGTTCGAGTCCCGTCCGCTCCGCCACTAAATTGAAAGGCCTTCCCTGACGGGAAGGCCTTTTTGCTTTCTGACATTTACCCAATCCCTCATCCTCAGTGCCAGGTGGCTTGGCCGGGTTATCCTCATTTCCCTACACGACCATCTCCGCCTTGCCGAATGGCATCCACGCTTCATTCGTGGTCACACATATAGACAGTTCAGGGATGACTCAACAATCTGCTTGGCGGAGCAGAAGCCAGTGGCCATTGTTACCTGGAATCAGTCGCCAGGATTACTCTGGCTGGTTGGCCGCGGCTGATCTGCTGCGCTCTGGGGGCCTAGTGGATATCGCTGAGTATAGATGAGGGAGGGCGGAGGAAAGGCAAGGAACGCTACTGTGGCTGCCTCTGGTGGGTATACAAACAGGTTATCCGTGATGCAGATGGCGTGATGTGGGCAGGATCGCTCAGGCTGATTCCATTCTCTGATGTGTGGCCGCACAAAAGAAAAGGGGACAGCATCTGCTGTCCCCTCAAGTCATTTCGTCCATTCCCTGAACTGCCATGCTCCCTGCAATCCTTGACGCTATCCTTTCCTTTGGAAATTCCCCTTCCCAATCCGTTGGGGTGTCCTATGGCCTTCCTAGCCTGGCAATCTGTCCTGATTGCTTCACCCTCTCCTTCCTGGAGGTGTCCATTACTGCATATTCCGGCCGATCATGAACACCAATTCCGATTCAACGTGAACACCATTTCCGGACCAATGTGAACGCTCAT
>NZ_JAPCJD010000206.1:0-779 GCF_027707845.1 Aeromonas sp. QDB14
ACCTTGTCGTTGATCGCCTTGCCCTGCTTCTGGAACTGCTGCTGATGCTTGTGCTTCGCGCCGCTGAACAGCTTGACCAGGATGCGGTCATGCAGATCGACCAGCTCATCGATCACGGTCGCGGTGCTCTCCAGCACCACGGCGGCCAGGGTCGCGTAGCGGCGCTGCGGCTCGAACTTACCGAGGTCTTTGGGCGTCATCTGCCCACCCTCGCGGGCCAGCTTGAGCAGGCGGTTCTGGTGGATGTGCCGGCCCAGGCCTTCGGGCAAGTCCACCAACTGAAATGTCTTCAGCCGCTCGATGTGTTCCAGCATGTGCCGAGAGTTGGGTTTCAGCGGTGCCTGGCGCAGCCAGGTCAACCAGGTGATGCTGCTGCCGGCCTTGAGCTTCAACAGCTCGTCCAGCTTGGCCCGATGCGAGTCCGTGAGTGGTTCGACCAGGGCGCGGTAGACCCGCCGATTGGCTCGCGCAATGGCTTCCGAGCAGGCCCGGTCAATCACGCTCAGCGCCGGCAGGATGCGTCGTTTCTGCCGTAGGCTCTCCAGGGCCTGACCGGCCAGCAGCAAGCCTTTGTCGGTCTGCTGGGCCAGCTCGGTTAGCTCGCGCACCAGGGCGCGGAAGTCGGACAGGCCGAACGGGGCCAGTTGCAGGTAGGTGCGCAGTTCCTGGGCATGCTCGCGACGGGTCACGTCGCGCTCGCCGTACTTTGCCCAGCTCGCCGGCTCGGCCTGGACTTGCTTCGCCACCCACAGGATGACCGGCTCGGGCAGCTCGCTGTC
>NZ_JAPCJD010000207.1:0-737 GCF_027707845.1 Aeromonas sp. QDB14
CGACGCTCTTTATCCGCCCCCGGTCTTCACATTTAGATTATTCAGATTAGGCGACAACTATTCTGACACCGGGGGACTCTTAGCTAGCCACGTTCCCATCTACCGGAGAGAAGCCCATGCACACAGGCAACCTGCTTGGCCAGATCCCCTCCCCCCTGCCCAGTGAAGTGTTCGCGGATCTGGTCAGTACCAACAATGTTCGTATCGAGCGCATTCTCTCCCAGGGGCAGCAGACCCCTACCGGAGAGTGGTTCGATCAGGATGAACACGAATGGGTATTGCTGGTGCAGGGAGAGGCCATCCTGGTCTTCATCACACCGGATACCGGGGTACAGGAACGCGTCCATCTGGGGCCGGGGGATTACATCAACATCCCGGCGCACCTTCAGCACAGGGTGGAGTGGACCCATCCGACCGAGACAACCATCTGGCTCTGCGTCTATTACTAGCAAGCTCACGGCGCAAGAAGGCAATGCTTCTGCTGCGAAGATCGAAGAGGAGACCGTGGAGACGAAAAAAAGCCCAGTCTGTCGACTGGGCTTCTTGTTAGTGGCATAACGGACGCAGAGACGGACAAAGTCCGGCTCAAGCACAAGGAACAACAGACCGGGACAAAGTTGCCAGTGGCAAGTCACAGCCCTGGTGGTTGCTTCTTGTGCTCTGAGCTCTTATCCAGACGCCAGAAAGCAAAAAGGCCTTCCCGATAGGGAAGGCCTTTCAATTTAGTGGCGGAGCGG
>NZ_JAPCJD010000208.1:0-717 GCF_027707845.1 Aeromonas sp. QDB14
CTTTCAGTCTGCTCAGTGGTCAGAAAGTCAACGGGCATATCGGCCTCCCTGCCTGACGGGCATTTAGTAACATTTTTCCAACCGTACGAAATGTTATAAATTATCGGACATCGTAAAACTGTTACATTAATATGTCTATTAAATCGTAAATTTGTAATAATAGACATGAGTTGTCCGATATTCGATTTAAGGTACATTTTTATGCGACTTTTTGGTTACGCTCGGGTCTCAACCAGTCAGCAGTCTCTTGATCTTCAGGTCAGAGCACTCAAAGACGCAGGTGTGAAAGCAAACCGTATATTTACCGATAAGGCATCCGGCAGTTCAACAGACCGGGAAGGGCTGGATTTGCTGAGGATGAAGGTGGAGGAAGGTGATGTCATTCTGGTTAAGAAGCTCGACCGTCTTGGCCGCGACACTGCCGATATGATCCAACTGATAAAGGAATTTGACGCTCAGGGCGTGGCAGTCCGGTTCATTGATGACGGGATCAGTACCGACGGTGATATGGGGCAAATGGTGGTCACCATCCTGTCGGCTGTGGCACAGGCTGAACGCCGGAGGATCCTAGAACGCACGAATGAGGGCCGACAGGAAGCAAAGCTGAAAGGAATCAAATTTGGCCGCAGGCGTACCGTGAACAGGAACGTCGTGCTGACGCTTCATCAGAAGGGCACTGGTGCAACGGAAATTGCTCATCAGCTCAGTATTGCCCGC
>NZ_JAPCJD010000209.1:0-702 GCF_027707845.1 Aeromonas sp. QDB14
GTGACCCTGCTGGATAAAGGCTTCTTCGGTGCCGACCTGTTGCTGCGTATTCAGGCCGAAGACACCGACCGTCACTGGCTCATCCCGGAACGCAAGGGGCTGGTATACACGGAACTTGAGCGCTATGGCGACGGTGACCGTCTGTTGCAAATGACGGTCTCGCCTCAGGCTCGCAAGAAAAACCCGGCGTTGCCGACACACTGGCAAGTTCGCGCAGTGACCTATGAGGTGGCAGGCAAGGAGAAAACGGTCTTTACCTCCCTGCCCGTGGCGCGATTCAGCGCAGCTCAGGTGGCGACCCTGTACCACGAGCGCTGGGAAATCGAGCTGGGATACCGGGATATCAAAAGCGCGATGCAGCACAACGCCATCACGCTGAGAAGCAAGAAAGTGGACTTGGTCTATCAGGAGCTGTGGGGATTGCTGCTTGGATACAATCTGGTCAGGCGGGAGGCCAGCCAGGCCGCCGTAGCCCATCAGCGAGCGCCCAATGAGGTGAGCTTTAAGTTTGCCTGTCAGTTCATCGCGAACCAGATGGCAGTGATGGCGGGCGCGTTATCGCCAGCCCATACGCCACGGAGGTTGGCGGAGTTGCGGGGCTGCATAGGCGTCATGTTCATAGAAAAACGCCCCAGGCCATCGAGACCCAGGGCGGTGAAGATATCAAAGACCCGTTTTCCGGTAAATCGCAATGCGGCTCCG
>NZ_JAPCJD010000210.1:0-696 GCF_027707845.1 Aeromonas sp. QDB14
ATGATCTCGCACCTCAGTAACTGTACGTAAGATCAGTATAGCTCGTGGTGACTGCTAATCATGGGTAATCAGGTAATATAAACTTCAATATGGGGATCGGATTTCTCTCACACCATACATGAACTATGCTACTGACAAGAGTTTCAAATGAGATAGATAGATCGCTAGAGACTGAATACAAGCGATCGTGGTGGTCATCAGATTCATAACTTGATATTGCAAGTAATAGATTCTCACTGTTAGCAATACCCAGCCTATGGCATATCTCATCACTATAACTCTCAAGAGCAGTCCATAATTCAACTTCTGGTGCGACTTTCTCATTAGCAGGCAAACAGCTGACACCTACAAATTTTCCACTTAAATTTTGGACTTTATCCCTTTGATCTGCATCAAAAACGGCAACCAATGAATATGACTGGGCATCTAGGGAGGGTGCGAATAAGTACCCTCCGCAACGAAAATGAAACTTTTAGTCAATTAAATTCAATCACTTACATAGGCGTTTTTTTGCGTTTGGTGACTTATTCGCACCTTCCCTAACGGTGTTCTCGTGACAGCTCTTTAACTAGGCCTTTCTAAGGCCATTCTGATAGCCCTGACTTCCTGAAAAGCCATAGCTAAAATTTGTGCGGCTAAAAGGGATAACCGATGGTAAAGTAAGTTATCCCTGTCGAGATACTGAAAAGCGTTATC
>NZ_JAPCJD010000211.1:0-666 GCF_027707845.1 Aeromonas sp. QDB14
GGGGTGACGTGAGCGCGTTAAGGATCAGGGTGTTCACGTTGGCCGGAATGGCTGTTCAACTTCGCCGGAATACGCAAGCTGACCACCCGTGACTTCGATGCCATGGTCGTGCCGGGCGGTCTGCCCGGCAGCGAAGTGATCCGCGACACCCCCCTCGCCATCGACCTTCTACGGGAGCAGGCAGGCCTCGGCCGCTGGCGCGCCGCCATCTGCGCCGCACCCGCCGTGGTACTGCACCATCACGGCTTGCTGGGGGATGCGAGCACCACCTGCCATCCGGGCTTTCAGGCCCGTCTGCCCGCGACACAATTGAGCACGGCGCGGGTAGTGACCGATGAAGCCCATCGCCTGATCACCAGCCAGGGCCCGGGTACCGCTATCGAGTTCGCTCTCGAGATAGTACGGGTACTGCGAGGTGACGAGGCCGCCCGTAAGGTGGCCGGTCCCATGATCCTCCCCCCTTCGGTATCGCCATAACCGCATCGGGCACTCCGATGAAAGCGACAGAGCCCCCTTGCCAGTGGCAAGGGGGCTCTGCTTTGGAGGCTCAGACTGTATGGAGATGGTCCTCACCTGACAGGTAGAATATGGCGTTGTTGATCAAATCCGTCGCTGGATGGCCGTTCCCCAACCCGTTGATACCACTCAATTCACTGGCTGGCGAAC
>NZ_JAPCJD010000212.1:0-665 GCF_027707845.1 Aeromonas sp. QDB14
TTGACGATACCGCGCTCTACACGACCGGTTACTACGGTACCACGGCCTGCGATGGAGAAGACGTCTTCGATAGGCATCAGGAACGGCTGGTCAATGGCACGCTCCGGCTCCGGAATGTAGGTGTCCAGGTGGCCAGCCAGTTCCAGGATCTTCTCTTCCCACTGAGCTTCGCCTTCCAGCGCTTTCAGTGCGGAACCACGGACTACCGGCAGGTCATCACCCGGGAAGTCGTACTCGGACAGCAGTTCGCGAACTTCCATCTCGACCAGTTCCAGCAGCTCTTCGTCATCTACCATGTCGCACTTGTTCATGAACACGATGATGTACGGAACGCCTACCTGACGACCCAGCAGGATGTGCTCACGAGTCTGCGGCATCGGGCCGTCAGTCGCTGCTACTACCAGGATTGCGCCGTCCATCTGGGCAGCACCGGTGATCATGTTTTTAACGTAGTCGGCGTGACCCGGGCAATCTACGTGGGCGTAGTGGCGGGTTGCAGTGTCGTATTCTACGTGGGAGGTGTTGATGGTGATACCACGCTCACGCTCTTCCGGTGCCTTGTCGATCTGGTCGAAGGCGAAAGCTTTACCACCGAAGTGCTTGGCCAGCACGTTGGTGATGGCGGCGGTCAGGGTGGTTTTACCGTGGTCAACGTGGCCGATGGT
>NZ_JAPCJD010000213.1:0-660 GCF_027707845.1 Aeromonas sp. QDB14
GGTTGATCAATGTCCGTTTGAGCGCAGGCTGTCGCGAATGTTCGGACGCGCCGTTGATGTGGTGTCCCGCAATGCCGTCAATCCCGACTTCTTACCGGACGAGGACAAGAGTACGCCGCAGCTCGATCTTTTGGCTCGTGTCGAACGAGAGCTACCGGTGCGGCTCGACCAAGAGCGCACCGATATGGTTGTTTGCCATGGTGATCCCTGCATGCCGAACTTCATGGTGGACCCTAAAACTCTTCAATGCACGGGTCTGATCGACCTTGGGCGGCTCGGAACAGCAGATCGCTATGCCGATTTGGCACTCATGATTGCTAACGCCGAAGAGAACTGGGCAGCGCCAGATGAAGCAGAGCGCGCCTTCGCTGTCCTATTCAATGTATTGGGGATCGAAGCCCCCGACCGCGAACGCCTTGCCTTCTATCTGCGATTGGACCCTCTGACTTGGGGTTGATGTTCATGCCGCCTGTTTTTCCTGCTCATTGGCACGTTTCGCAACCTGTTCTCATTGCGGACACCTTTTCCAGCCTCGTTTGGAAAGTTTCATTGCCAGACGGGACTCCTGCAATCGTCAAGGGATTGAAACCTATAGAAGACATTGCTGATGAACTGCGCGGGGCCGACTATCTGGTATGGCGCAATGGGAGGGGAGCAGTC
>NZ_JAPCJD010000214.1:0-656 GCF_027707845.1 Aeromonas sp. QDB14
GCAGCCTGTCAAGGTATTCGAAGAGTACTGTCAGGCGGCATAGGCGAGTGTCGCACTTCGAAGTTGAATTCGCGTTTCACTGTGCCCATATAAGACTCATTGAATCCCCATATAGGCCACATGGCGCGCCACTGGGTTCATATGAAGGCGATATATAGAATAGTCAGTGCCAAAAGAGGCGCCTTCATGCCAATATTCCCTGGGGCCAGGGCGGCCCAGGAGATAAATAACCCTTGTACGAGACCCCACAATTAAAAAGCCATTTATCAACATTGAAAAATAAAAAGTTAATTTGAGTTCGATGACGACTCATCAGGACGCAATGCTATTGTTAATTTACTCAGATTTGGTCGTTATCCCATTCAAGGGTCTCATGGAGGAGCGCTGTCATGTTCTGGAATCAAAAAGCAAGCAAGGAAGCCAGTGAGCAAGCGGCAAGGGTGGTGGAACTGGGGGCATTTGAACAGGCTATCCAGTTGCAGGTCCCCTTCGTCCAGTTCACCCCGGCGGGAGTGGTCACCTTCGCCAACGCGCTGTTTCTCAAGATCGTGGGATTTGAACGTGACGAGGTGATCGGCAAGGGAAGGTGCGAATAAGCGGGGAAATTCTTCTCGGCTGACTCAGTCATTTCATTTCTTCATGTTTTAGCCGATTTT
>NZ_JAPCJD010000215.1:0-649 GCF_027707845.1 Aeromonas sp. QDB14
TCCCCAGCCAAGGCCCGGTGGCTCACTTGGTCATTGATGCCACCGGCCTCAAGGTCTATGGCGAAGGCGAATGGAAAATTCGCAAACACGGCAAGGAGAAGCGACGAGTGTGGCGCAAGCTCCACTTGGCGGTGGATGCCACAACCCATGCGGTCATCGCTGCCGAAGTCAGCCTGGAGACGGTGGCGGATAACGAGGTGTTACCGACGTTGCTCAACCCCTTACGACGCAAGATAAAACAGGTCAGCGCCGATGGTGCGTATGACACCAAGGCCTGTCATGCGCTACTGAAGAAGAAGGGGGCGAAAGCCACCATACCGCCGAGAAAAAATGCGGCACCGTGGGAGGAAGGCCATCCCCGCAACGAGGCGGTGACGGCGCTCAAGGCCGGTGAACTGAAGCAATGGAAGAAAGACTCCGGCTATCACCAGCGCTCGATAGCCGAGACCGCCATGTACCGGTTCAAGCAACTCATCGGGCCAACGCTGAGCCTGCGGAACTACAACGCCCAGGTGGGCGAAATCCTGGCTGGCGTGAAGGTGATGAACAAGCTGATAGGGCTTGGTATGCCTGTTCGCCAGCCAGTGAATTGAGTGGTATCAACGGGTTGGGGAACGGCCATCCAGCGACGGATTTGATCAACAACGCC
>NZ_JAPCJD010000216.1:0-615 GCF_027707845.1 Aeromonas sp. QDB14
AAGGAAGTGCGCACTAAAGTAGCGTAAACAAGACACCGGTTTGAGGCCGGTGTCAGGTGATAACTAGATCTGTACAAAATTACCGATAATATTGAGACAATATGTTTTCGCGAACGTCTGATTAAGCTACGCGAATCAAACTTACATCCTTAACTCATTTTAATTATTCCCAAAAAACCTTGAATTTCGAGAAATTACGCAAAACCTTCAACCTTTGTTCTTCATTAAGATTACATATTCCATGTAGATATAGGTATTCTCTTTCCTTTTGATACTCATTGTCAGGATATATGGTTATACCTGTATAGTGTGCGTCAGAACCATCAGCATCAGCAATAACGTCATCAATCATATCAATTGGAATATGGTAACTTATTTTTTCATCACCATCTGATTCAAACTTCATTGGCTTCAGCAATGTTATAGCCGAAAGATACTCATGCCATTTCATGTCTTTAGGGTTTAATTTTGACAACACAATCAACTCGTCTTCAGATTCAGCATTAACTACTCCAGGATAACAAGTTGACACAGTATCTCGGGAATTCAGATAATAAGTGCGACACTCATGGATGAATGGCGAGAGGTGGCCAACTGCTGATTGGTGGTACCCTT
>NZ_JAPCJD010000217.1:0-613 GCF_027707845.1 Aeromonas sp. QDB14
TGTGATTCATGACTGGGGTGAAGTCGTAACAAGGTAACCCTAGGGGAACCTGGGGTTGGATCACCTCCTTACCTTAAGATGACGAAGTTGTTGAGTGTTCACACAGATTGCCTTGATTCAAGTTTAGAGACAGTACACGAAGTGGGTCTGTAGCTCAGGTGGTTAGAGCGCACCCCTGATAAGGGTGAGGTCGGTGGTTCGAGTCCACTCAGACCCACCACTTCGATTACGGGGCTATAGCTCAGCTGGGAGAGCGCCTGCTTTGCACGCAGGAGGTCTGCGGTTCGATCCCGCATAGCTCCACCATATCGTACTGTGTTTGTCAGAAGACAAAGCCATGAGTTGAACATCTCGTTCAGTGTATGCCTTTGACTTCTTTACGAAGTTTGCTCTTTAACAATCTGGAAAGCTGATTTAAAAAGTAGTTCTCAAACATTTGTTACAAGTGCTTTGGAAACTTCTTGGCGAAAACCAAATTTTATTTGGTCACCTTCCTTCGGGAAGAAAGTTGTGCAGCAACAAGCTGGGTCGTTCAACGACACTTCTTGGGGTTGTATGGTTAAGTGACTAAGCGTACATGGTGGATGCCTTGGCAGTCAGAGGCGATGAAGGA
>NZ_JAPCJD010000218.1:0-599 GCF_027707845.1 Aeromonas sp. QDB14
CCATTTTGCGCAAGCCGAGGTTGATCCCTTCCGCCAAGATAACGTTCATTAGCCCGATCCGGTCAGCGCAGGGTGCTCCTGTGCGCAGATGGGTGAACGCTTCGGTGAAGCCGGTCGCCGCATCCACCTCCAGCAGGAGATCGGTGATGCGCGTGGGCGGGATCTGCTTGTAGAGATCGAGCACCAGATCTTCGGCGCCTGTCGGCGCGGCGGCTTCGAGTTTCTCGATATGCAGAACGCCGTTCTCAATCGACCCGCCCGGGATCGTGCCTGCGCGAGCGGCACGGCCAAGCTCGCGCAACCGCATGTCGAGGCGAGCTTGCCGGTCTGCCAGCCATTCCTCCGGCCGCAATGGCACAGCGAGACGACCGCCTTCCGCGATGGCTTGTGCCGGAACGAGTGCGTGTTTCAGATCGCCATAGCGCCGGGACCTAGTAAGCCAGACATCTCCGGAGCGGAACGCATCGCGCAGATGGAACAGCACCGCGATCTCCCATAGGCGAGCGTCGCCAGCCCTCTGGGCCCGAAGGTGGCGATGCCATTTCGAGCTGGGCCGCAAGAAGCTGGTCATCGCGGCATCGTTCAAACCGGTACGAAGG
>NZ_JAPCJD010000219.1:0-573 GCF_027707845.1 Aeromonas sp. QDB14
CCCCATGGTCATTGCCCGTTTTTCGCTGCTGGGACGGCCAGCCTTCAACATACTCATTTACTTACACCCTCATTAACTCATTTGAGTAATGCCAATACTTCATCTGCCAAGCCCCGTATTTCCTGGGCTGCATTGCTGTTAGGCTCAACATCAAGCACGGTGGTGCCTGCCGCTGCGGTGCTCGGATAAGCAACACTCTGGGTCACTCTCGCCGCCAATACCGGCAGACCATATCCTTCCAGCGCCTCTCTGATCTCAGCGCCGATCTTGGTGTTCTTGATGGCCCGACTCACCACGAACGCCGCCTTGAGGCGGCCATCTGTCATCTCGATGCGCTGCTTAACCAAATCCACTAGATCAGACGCAGCCCAAATGTCATAGGGGCTGGGTTGTACTGGGATCAATACCAAGTCGCTGGCCTTGATCGCGGATATCGCCAGGTCAGCGGCCTGCGGAGCACCGTCGATCACGATCAAGTCCTTGTGGGACACCGCCTTGATGTCGCGTTCAATGGTTGGCCTATCTATCCCCACCACTGGCACCGGTTGCTCATCACGCACTGCGGACCAATCT
>NZ_JAPCJD010000220.1:0-557 GCF_027707845.1 Aeromonas sp. QDB14
CGACAACGGATATTCAAAGCATGATCAGCGCTCTACAAGAGCGAGCGCAATCCGCTGTTACAGTCATGGAGCAAAGTAGTCGGCAAGCGCACACGAGTGTAGCTCACGCAGAGGAAGCAGCTACAGCTCTTGATGGAATTGGCCAACGCGTTAACGAAATTACCGACATGAACGCGCAAATAGCGACTGCGGTCGAGCAGCAGGGAGCAGTAAGTGAAGACATAAACCGCAGTATTATCAATATACGCGATGCTGCTGATACCAATGTACAGACCGGGCAGAATAATTTGCAAAGTGCGAAATCTGTCGCTCAGTTAACTAGCGCTCTGAGCGAACTGGCAAAACAGTTTTGGGAAAAACGAGGATAACGCTTTTCAGTATCTCGACAGGGATAACTTACTTTACCATCGGTTATCCCTTTTAGCCGCACAAATTTTAGCCATGGCTTTTCAGGAAGTCAGGGCTATCAGAATGGCCTTAGAAAGCCTAGTCAAAGAGCTGTCACGAGAACACCGTTAGCTTAGCGTACGATTTTTTCCGAATTCTGCGGTTCCCCC
>NZ_JAPCJD010000221.1:0-555 GCF_027707845.1 Aeromonas sp. QDB14
TCGGCTCAAACATGAAGAAATGAAATGACTGAGTCAGCCGAGAAGAATTTCCCCGCTTATTCGCACCTTCCCTAACTGATCTATCGTTGATGCTAGCAATCTCTTGCTCACCAAAATATGGAAGGAGGTGATTCTTGATCAGGCTTATGTAGTATGTATCTATAGGCTTAGAGCGCTTCAAGTAGAATTGAACGATTTCATTCGCTATTGTTTTAAACGTAATACCATTTTTAAGCGCAACACCACTCGATAATTTAATTTTTAACATCAGTGCTATTTGATGTGCTTCGGACGTTGCATCTCGTAAGTCGAGTTTCCGTGTGCTCTGACGATAGTCATGAATGCCATCTGCTGGTTGATGGACTCTGCAGTGCCACCTGGAGCTGCCTTTTTGTTTGAATAGTGTTATGCCCCCGCCCAAATCATGACGATTTTTGAACGTGCTCTGACTGTCAGCCTCGATCCTCTCTGCCAGCATTCCGGCGTTTTTCAAGATAGTTGTCGCGCAAAGCTGTTTTAAGCAGCCTCTTTTTGCTCCGGCTCGGGTTTCTCGGG
>NZ_JAPCJD010000222.1:0-552 GCF_027707845.1 Aeromonas sp. QDB14
CTCGGCGATCCCTCGTATAACGTCAAGAACTTTTGATATCTCGTTACTTTGACCTTCAAGCTCATGAATAACCTGAGCGGCTTGCCTAATTTCACCTTCAAGGGCAGTGATTGACTGGCTTGTGTGGGCTACCAGACGCTGGCCAGATGCCGTCTCAGTGTCTGCTCTTCCGGCCGCATCTGCAGCATGCTGTGCATTGCTCGCAACCTCTTGAATGCTTGCCACCATTTGGTTTACTGCCGTTGCTATTTGATCTGTCTCTGCCTGCTGCTCAACTGTAAGTACATTGCTTGACTCAATATCCTTTAGTAGGCCTCGGGTGTGTTCGCTAAGCCGATTTGATGCATCACCTATGCGACCTACTATGGCGCCTGTTTCAGCTTGCATCATTCGTAAAGCAAACTCTATTTGGCCAAACTCATCGGTGCGCCCAGTGTAGAGGGATTGACTTAATGGGTTATTGGAAATATTCCTGGCTCTTTCAACCAGTCTTCCAAGAGGAGAGAGAATAGCCAAAACACTAACAGAGCTTAAGCTTCCTGACATTAAAGT
>NZ_JAPCJD010000223.1:0-530 GCF_027707845.1 Aeromonas sp. QDB14
GCAGCCTGTCAAGGTATTCGAAGAGTACTGTCAGGCGGCATAGGCGAGTGTCGCACTTCGAAGTTGAATTCGCGAAATCGATGTTCATCATGTTGGCGAGGAGGGCTGGGCGAGAGGCGGCGGAGAGATACACCGCATGCAGAGAGAGAATAAACTGCTGATATTGAATTTAAATTCAATATTAAGCTTGCGAAGGGGTGAGGGGGAGGCTTCGGTTTTCCATCACCATGGTCCCTGTCAAGGGACTTTGTGACAGAAGCTGTCGTAGAAATGGGTGCCAAGAGAGCCATCTGTTTTCATGAAAGGGAAAATAAGGGCTTTATTCCAGCATATTCGCGGCTTGATAGCGTCTTATTGAATTTAATAGGACGGTTGGCGGCATTTACTTTCGATATTTTCGAAAATGACGAAGGGTTATAGGGGGTTATTGACGGTAAAATAGCCGCCTGTCACGGCAATGCTGATCAGTTAAGGATCCATTGACCGATCCTTCTGCTGTAGGACAATCCGGAACCAATCACTAGTTCCGG
>NZ_JAPCJD010000224.1:0-530 GCF_027707845.1 Aeromonas sp. QDB14
GTGTTGGGGCTGAGTCTGCGCACGCTCCAGCGCTGGTTGGCCGGGCCTGAGCTGAGTGCCGATAGGCGACCGGATGCCGTTCGTCCCATACCAGCGCATGCCTTGGGCCCAGAAGAGCGGCAGGCGGTGCTGGAGGTCTGCAATAGCCCGGAGTTTGCCTCGCTGCCACCGAGCCAAATCGTGCCCCGGTTAGCCGACCAAGGGCGTTACTTGGCCAGTGAGTCGAGCTTCTATCGCATCCTGCGCGCGGCAGACCAGCAGCATCGGCGCGGCCGAAGCCAGCCACCGCGTCCTGTGCCGGTACCCACCAGCCATACTGCGACCGGCCCCAACCAGGTGTGGTCCTGGGATATCACCTACCTGCCGTCAACGGTGCGCGGCCAGTTTTACTACCTCTATCTGATAGAGGACATTTACAGCCGCAAAGGCGTGGGCTGGGAAGTGCATGAGCAGGAGTGCGGTGAACGGGCGGCGGCGTTGCTGCAACGGAGCATCATCCGCGAGCAGTGCTGGAAGCAGCCGCTGGTCTT
>NZ_JAPCJD010000225.1:0-529 GCF_027707845.1 Aeromonas sp. QDB14
TTACGGCGGCAGTACTCACTGAGTTCAATCTCGGAAAGCGCAGCGGTTTCCAGCACGACGGCGAACTTGGCCTCGGCAGGCCATTCATCGGTCAGTTTGTGGTCACCCGGCACAGGAGCGCCTCCGGCTTTGGCTTGTTTGCGCCAATTATACAGAGTGACCTCGCTGATGTTTTCCTGCCGCGCCAACTCGGCAACGGACATGTTGAATGGCGGCAGCAGCTTCTTGAGCAAGGCCGCCTTCCGCTCACTTGAATAACGAGCCATTCGACGCTCTTCATCCGCCCCCGGTCTTCACTTGTTGATGATTCAGGTCAGGCGACAACTAGTCTGACACCGGGGGAGGTGAACAACATCGCCAGTTGGTTATCGTTTTTCAGCAGCCCCTTGTATCTGGCTTTCACGAAGCCGAACTGTCGCTTGATGATGCGAAACGGGTGCTCCACCTTGGCCCGGATGCTGGCTTTCATGTATTCGATGTTGATGGCCGTTTTGTTCTTGCGTGGATGCTGTTTCAAGGTTCTTACCTT
>NZ_JAPCJD010000226.1:0-527 GCF_027707845.1 Aeromonas sp. QDB14
CAGCCTGTCAAGGTATTCGAAGAGTACTGTCAGGCGGCATAGGCGAGTGTCGCACTTCGAAGTTGAATTCGCGCTTTGATTCTTTTTTTTCCTCTTTCCTGCAAAGTTTCTGGTTTTAGCTTTCTTGTAACCTGATAACTTGCTGTAAATGGCACATAAATTAAGTCTTCAAAGCGCATTGAGAAAGAACCATCGGCTCGTTTAGCTCGTATCTCCCCCCGTCGTTTGATTCGTTTTTTTATCAAATCAAATATTGTGCCGTTTGTCTCTTTTGAACTCATTAGTGCAAGCACATACTCTTTAGAGCCTGCACTTAAAACAACTTTGTTGCCTCTTTCATCTTCAAAGGTATGCTCAAGGCGATTTAAAAAAGATGGGTCTAATCTAACAACTTGCAACTCTATGAATCTATACGCTGTTAATGACCTAGTATCGGCGTCAAAAATGTATTGTTTCGGGAATTCAGATAATAAGTGCGACACTCATGGATGAATGGCGAGAGGTGGCCAACTGCTGATTGGTGGTAC
>NZ_JAPCJD010000227.1:0-524 GCF_027707845.1 Aeromonas sp. QDB14
TTCAGTGCTGGTCCGTTCATTGCTGAAAAGTGAACGTCCTTCCGGACTGACTCAGGCAATCATTGAAGTGGGGCGCATCAACAAAACGCTGTATCTGCTTAATTATATTGATGATGAAGATTACCGCCGGCGCATTCTGACCCAGCTTAATCGGGGAGAAAGTCGCCATGCCGTTGCCAGAGCCATCTGTCACGGTCAAAAAGGTGAGATAAGAAAACGATATACCGACGGTCAGGAAGATCAACTGGGCGCACTGGGGCTGGTCACTAACGCCGTCGTGTTATGGAACACTATTTATATGCAGGCAGCCCTGGATCATCTCCGGGCGCAGGGTGAAACACTGAATGATGAAGATATCGCACGCCTCTCCCCGCTTTGCCACGGACATATCAATATGCTCGGCCATTATTCCTTCACGCTGGCAGAACTGGTGACCAAAGGACATCTGAGACCATTAAAAGAGGCGTCAGAGGCAGAAAACGTTGCTTAACGTGAGTTTTCGTTCCACTGAGCGTCAGACCCCT
>NZ_JAPCJD010000228.1:0-518 GCF_027707845.1 Aeromonas sp. QDB14
TATCAGAAGTGATCTGCACCAATCTCGACTATGCTCAATACTCGTGTGCACCAAAGCGAGGTGAGCATGGCGACGGACACCCCACGGATTCCAGAACAAGGCGTGGCCACTCTGCCTGATGAGGCTTGGGAGCGTGCGCGCCGTCGTGCGGAGATCATCAGTCCGTTGGCGCAGTCGGAGACGGTCGGGCACGAAGCGGCCGATATGGCGGCTCAGGCGCTGGGCTTGTCTCGGCGCCAGGTATACGTTCTGATCCGGCGTGCCCGGCAAGGCAGCGGCCTCGTGACGGATCTGGTGCCCGGCCAGTCCGGTGGAGGTAAAGGTAAGGGGCGCTTGCCGGAACCGGTCGAGCGCGTCATCCACGAGCTACTGCAAAAGCGGTTCCTGACCAAGCAGAAGCGCAGCCTAGCGGCCTTTCACCGCGAAGTCACTCAGGTGTGCAAGGCTCAAAAACTGCGAGTGCCGGCGCGCAATACCGTGGCCTTACGGATCGCTAGCCTTGACCCGCGCAAGGTCAT